>JAUPKQ010000244.1 GCA_030837345.1 Actinomycetota bacterium
GCTTGAATAGCTCGAGCGCCATCTTCTTAGGTAAACCACACTGATGCAATTTCAGCGTTGGTCCGACAACGATGACCGATCGACCTGAATAATCGACGCGCTTACCAAGCAGATTCTGACGGAACCGGCCCTGCTTGCCCTTCAGCATGTCGGACAGCGACTTGAGCGGGCGGTTGCCCGGTCCCGTCACCGGCCGGCCACGGCGGCCGTTGTCGAACAGCGCGTCGACGGCCTCCTGAAGCATGCGCTTCTCGTTGTTGACGATGATCTCGGGGGCGCCGAGGTCCAGCAGGCGCTTGAGACGGTTGTTGCGGTTGATCACCCGGCGGTAGAGGTCGTTCAGGTCGCTCGTGGCGAACCGCCCGCCGTCCAGCTGAACCATCGGGCGAAGGTCCGGCGGAATGACCGGGACACAGTCGAGCACCATGCCCATCGGGGAGTTCCGCGTGGTGAGGAACGCCGACACGACCTTCAGCCGCTTCAGGGCACGGGTCTTGCGCTGGCCCTTGCCGGTGCGGATCGTCTCGCGGAGGTTGGAGGCCTCCGCCTCGAGGTCGAACGACTCCAGGCGCTTCTGGATGGCCGCCGCGCCCATACCTCCGGAGAAGTACAGACCGAAGCGGTCACGCATCTCGCGATAGAGGATCTCGTCACCCTCGAGGTCCTGGACCTTCAGGTTCTTGAACCGGTCCCAGACCGCCTGGAGCCGGTCGATGTCGGCGTCGGCGCGCTTGCGCAGCTGCGCCATCTCGCGCTCCGCGGACTCCTTGACCTTGCGCCGGACGTCGCCCTTGGCACCCTCGGCCTCAAGCTCGGCGAGGTCGCCCTCGAGGCGCTTGGCCCGCGCGTCGATGTCGGAGTCCCGACGGTTGATGATCTCGTTCTTCTCGACGTCGATCTGGGCCTCGAGCGAGGGAAGATCGCGGTGCCGGGCCTCGTCGTCCACCCACGTGATCATGTAGGCGGCGAAGTAGATGACCTTCTCCAGGTCCTTCGGAGCGAGGTCGAGCAGGTAACCGAGCCTGCTCGGCACGCCCTTGAAGTACCAGATGTGGGTCACGGGGGCGGCGAGTTCGATGTGTCCCATCCGCTCGCGTCGCACCTTGGCGCGCGTCACCTCGACGCCACAGCGCTCGCAGATGATGCCCTTGAAACGGACCCGCTTGTACTTGCCGCAGTAGCACTCCCAGTCGCGAGTGGGACCGAAGATCTTCTCGCAGAAGAGTCCGTCCTTCTCTGGCTTGAGGGTGCGGTAGTTGATGGTCTCCGGCTTCTTCACCTCACCGTGGGACCACTGACGGATGTCATCGGCGGTCGCGAGGCCAATGCGCAGCTCGTCGAAGAAGTTCACGTCAAGCACTTCGTGCTTACCTGCTCTCCGGTCGGGAGTCGTGATGCGGTTCGCGGCGGCGAACCCTCAAGGCTTAAGGCGGGCCTTCGGCCCGGCTGTCCCGGCTGCCGGCAGGAAAGGCGTCTCGCTTTTCCTGCCGGCCCGCTGTCGCGGAGGGACGTGGTTCACGTGGTGGTCATCAGGCGAAGGCCGGTTCCTAGACCTCGTCGACGGACAGGGCACCTTCGTTCGGACGGCGGGAGAGGTCGATACCCAGTTCCTCCGCCGCGCGGAAGACATCCTCGTCGGTCTCCCGCATCTCGATGGCCATGCCGTCGCTGGAGAGCACCTCGACATTGAGGCACAGCGACTGCATCTCCTTGATGAGGACCTTGAAGGACTCGGGGATGCCCGGTTCGGGAATGTTCTCGCCCTTGACGATGGCCTCGTAGACCTTCACCCGCCCGAGGACGTCGTCCGACTTGATGGTCAGCAGTTCCTGCAGAGCGTACGAGGCGCCGTAGGCCTCCAGGGCCCACACCTCCATCTCGCCGAAACGCTGGCCGCCGAACTGCGCCTTACCGCCGAGGGGCTGCTGCGTGATCATCGAGTAGGGACCGGTCGACCGTGCGTGGATCTTGTCGTCGACCAGGTGGTGAAGCTTCAGGATGTACATGTAGCCCACCGAGACCGGCATCGGGAACGGCTCGCCGGTACGCCCGTCGAACAGCTGCGTCTTGCCGGACCCGTTCACCAGTCGCACGCCGTCCCGGGTCTTGCGGGTCGAGTCGAGCAGACCGATGATCTCTTCTTCACGAACACCGTCGAACACCGGAGAGCCGACGCGCGTCCCGGGACCGGCCTCACGACCGTTGGCCGGGACGTTCCTCGCCCACTGCGGCTCACCCTCGATCCGCCAGCCGCGGGAGGCCACCCACCCGAGGTGGGTCTCCAGGACCTGACCGACGTTCATCCGGCTGGGAACACCCAGCGGGTTGAGGACGACGTCCACCGGGGTGCCGTCCTCGAGGAACGGCATGTCCTCCACCGGGAGGATCTTCGAGATGACGCCCTTGTTGCCGTGACGGCCGGCGAGCTTGTCGCCGTCCGTGATCTTGCGCTTCTGGGCGACGTACACGCGGACCAGCTGGTTGACGCCGGGGGGAAGCTCGTCGCCCTCCTCGCGGTCGAAGACCTTGACCCCGATGACCGTGCCCGACTCGCCGTGGGGCACCTTCAGCGAGGTGTCACGCACCTCGCGCGCCTTCTCACCGAAGATCGCGCGCAGCAGGCGCTCCTCCGGAGTCAGCTCGGTCTCACCCTTCGGAGTCACCTTGCCGACGAGAATGTCACCCGGGACGACCTCCGCACCGATGCGGATGATCCCCCGCTCGTCGAGATCGGCGAGGACGTCCTCCGCGACGTTCGGGATGTCGCGGGTGATCTCCTCCGGGCCGAGCTTGGTGTCGCGGGCGTCGACCTCGTGCTCCTCGATGTGGATCGAGGAGAGGACGTCGTCCTGGACGAGGCGCTGCGACAGGATGATCGCGTCCTCGTAGTTGTGCCCTTCCCAGGACATGAAGGCGACCAGGAGGTTCTTGCCGAGGGCCATCTCGCCACCGTCGGTCGACGGGCCGTCGGCGATGACCGACCCGATCTCCAGGCGCTCGCCCTCGTCGACCAGCACGCGCTGGTTGTACGAGGTGCCCTGGTTCGAGCGACGGAACTTCGCGATCCGGTAGGTCGTGTGCGTGCCGTCGTCGTTCATCGACGTGACGGCGTCGGCGGAGACCTCGGTGACGACACCCGGCTTCTCGGCGATGACGACGTCACCGGCGTCGACCGCGGCACGGAACTCCATGCCGGTGCCGACCAGAGGTGCCTCGGCGACGACGAGCGGAACCGCCTGGCGCTGCATGTTCGAGCCCATCAGGGCGCGGTTGGCGTCGTCGTGCTCGAGGAACGGGATCATCGCGGTGGCGACGGAGACCATCTGCCGCGCCGCGACGTCCATGTAGTGAACCTCGTCGCCGGGCACGAGCTCCATCTCGCCACCCGCGGACCGCACGAGGACGCGGTCCTCGGCGAAACGCCCGTCGGGGTTGAGAGGGACGTTCGCCTGGGCGATGATCTTGACGTCCTCCTCGTCGGCCGTCAGGTAGTCGATCTCGTCCGTGACGTAGTTGCCCTCGACCCGCCGGTACGGCGTCTCGACGAAACCAAAGGGGTTGATCCGGGCGTAGCTCGACAGCGACCCGATCAGACCGATGTTCGGGCCTTCCGGCGTCTCGATCGGGCACATGCGGCCGTAGTGCGAGGTGTGGACGTCGCGGACCTCCATACCCGCCCGCTCGCGGGACAGACCGCCCGGGCCCAGCGCCGACAGACGGCGCTTGTGGGTGAGACCGGCCAGCGGGTTGGTCTGATCCATGAACTGCGACAGCTGCGACGTGCCGAAGAACTCACGGATCGACGCCGTCACCGGTCGGATGTTGATCAGCGTCTGCGGAGTGATCGCCTCGACGTCCTGGGTCGTCATGCGCTCACGCACGACGCGCTCCATACGGGACAGACCCGTCCGGACCTGGTTCTGGATCAGCTCACCGACCGTACGCAGACGGCGGTTGCCGAAGTGGTCGATGTCGTCGACCTCGACGCGGACGTCGACGGCCTCTCCCCCACGGCTGCCGGGGATCGCGGGACCACCGGCGTGGAGGGTGACGAGGAATCGGATCGTGGCGACGATGTCCTCGATCGTGAGGGTGCCGGCGTCCAGCGGAAGCTCGAGACCGAGCTTCTTGTTGATCTTGTACCGGCCGACCTTCGCCAGGTCGTAACGCTTCGGGTTGAAGTACAGGTTGTCGAGCAGGGTCTGCGCGGCCTCACGGGTCGGGGGCTCGCCCGGACGGAGCTTGCGGTAGATGTCCAGCAAGGCCTCGTCGGTGCCGGCCGTGTGGTCCTTCTCGAGCGTGGCGCGCATCGACTCGACGTCGCCGAACTCCTCGAGGATCCGCGCCTCTGTCCAGCCCAGGGCCTTCAGGAGGACCGTGACCGACTGCTTGCGCTTACGGTCGATGCGAACACCGACCATGTCGCGCTTGTCGATCTCGAACTCGAGCCAGGCGCCACGGGACGGAATGATCCGCGCGTTGTAGATGTCCTTGTCCGAGGTCTTGTCGGCGGTGCGCTCGAAGTAGACGCCCGGGGACCGCACGAGCTGCGAGACGACCACGCGCTCCGTGCCGTTGATGACGAAAGTGCCACGGTCGGTCATGAGCGGGAAGTCACCCATGAACACCGTCTGGCTCTTGATCTCGCCAGTCGTCGTGTTCATGAACTCAGCCGTGACGAAAAGCGGGGCCGAATAGGTCATATCCCGCTCTTTGCACTCATCGATCGAGTACTTGGGCGGCTCGAACCGGTGGTCACGGAACGAGAGGGACATGGAACCCGAGAAGTCCTCGATCGGAGAGATCTCTTCGAAGATCTCCTCCAGGCCCGACGTGGTCGGGACGCTCTGCTTACCCCCTTCGAGGGCAGCGGCTACGCGCGCCTGCCACTTGGCGTTGCCGAGGAGCCAGTCGAAGCTCTCCGTCTGCAGCGCCAGGAGGTTGGGGACCTCCAGTGGCTCGCGAATCTTGCCGAAAGAGATACGGCCGGAGGCCGTGCGGTTGGTGGAACCAGAAGCGGACGCTGTGCGCGAGGCGGCCAAGAGGGGTCCTTCCACGGGCCTGGCGGGCGTTACGTGCGCACACTGCGCCACCCGGGAGCAAGTCCACGGGTATAAGCACAGGTAGGCGCAAAGCGCAAGGCTACCCGCCGCAGGCATGGAAGTCCAATGCAGACCAAGGCCGCCCGAGCCGACACCGCCACGCCGCGGTCTGCCGACCCAAACGTTCGGCCGGGAAGAGACCCGGCGGCCTTGCTTGGACACGTCGAGGATGACTGGCGGTGAGCTCTTCGTCAAGACCACCCGGGCCTTCAACCCATCGAAGGGCACACAGTGGAGTCACCTGGCGGGCCCATTCACCTCAGTTCATTACGCAGCGTATCCAGTTCTTCAATTCCATGACGACCTGCAACAGATCATGTAATCGTGTGGCGCATCTCACAGACTCCTTGTTCCGCCCGCTCGTGTCGCCGCATCCCGCTACTTAGCCGTCCACCCCAGTGCGTCCTGTCGTCCACCTCGGTGCGCCCTTCGGCGTCCGCTGTCTGTGGCGTCCGCTGCCAAGAACGGCAAAAACCCGCCGGGCGGACCGGCGAACCGGTCCGCCCGGCGGGCGGGACAGCAGATCGGGTGGACCAGGTGTCACCCGGTCCACCCGATCATGAGGTCACTTGACCGAGACGGTGGCGCCAGCGCCCTCGAGGGCAGCCTTGGCCTTCTCTGCGGCCTCCTTGTTGACCTTCTCCAGGACGGGCTTGGGGGCGCCGTCCACCAGGTCCTTGGCCTCCTTCAGGCCGAGCGAGGTGAGCGAGCGCACCTCCTTGATGACCTGGATCTTCTTGTCGCCAGCGGCCTCGAGAATGACGTCGAACTCGTCCTTCTCCTCGGCGGCCGGTGCGGCCTCGCCGCCACCGGCGCCCGCGACAGCGGCGACAGCGACCGGCGCAGCGGCGGTGACCTCGAAGACCTCTTCGAACTTCTTCACGAACTCCGACAGCTCAATGAGAGTCATGTCCTTGAACGCGTCGAGCAGCTCGTCGGTGCTGAGCTTCGCCATGGTGGCGTCAATCCTTCCGTGTCGTTCACGCGGATCGCTCGGGCAGATCGATCGTCCGGCCCGACCGCATGGTGATGGGGCGGGCGGTTCAGCCCTGCGGAGCCAGGGCTGCGGCGTCCTGCTCGGGTGCCTCGGCCTCGGCCTCGGACGGGGAGCCTTCCCCGGACGAGTCCTCGACCTTCTGCCGCAGGGCGTCGATCGTGCGCGCCGCCTGCGACAGCGGAGCGACGAACAGGTAGGCGGCCTTCGTCAGGTTCGCCTTCATAGCGCCGGCCAGCTTGGCCAGCAGCACCTCACGCGACTCAAGGTCGGCGAGCTTCTTCACCTCGTCCGCGGACAGCGTCCTCCCGTCGAGGACACCGCCCTTGATGACGAGTGCGGGATTCACGCGGGAGAAGTCACGCAGGCCCTTGGCGGCCTCCACCGGGTCCCCGGTGATGAAGGCGATCGCCGTCGGACCGGAGAGGTCCTCCTCGAAGGCGCCGACTCCGGCTTCCTTCGCAGCGATCGACGTCAGCGTGTTCTTCACCACGGCGTAGGTGGCGTTGGCGGCGATGCTCCTGCGAAGCGTCGTCAGCTGCGCCACGGTGAGCCCGCGGTACTCGGTCAGCACAGCGGCGTTGGATGCACGGAAACGGTCCGCGATCTCGGCAACCGCAGCTGCCTTGTCCGGCCTCGCCATGGCCCTCCTTCCTGTGGTGCCGGTTCAACGACGGCCCGCAAAACACGAACGCCCCGGCGCAGGGGCACGGGGCGTGGCCGACGGCCGGAAAGCAGTGGCCGTACCGGTACGCACGGGAATCGAAGAATAATCCCGTTCCGTTCTCACCTGCGCGGGCCGCCCGCGGGAGCGGGACCTTCGCCCGCTGGAGAGCGGGGACCGGCGGTCTTCGGCGAGGTCAGCGTACGGGAGGGGCAGGTCCGGATCCAAATCGTGTCCACGGCGACCCTCTCGGAGGAAGGACGAGAAGAGCCCCTCACCGACGGATCGGTGAGGGGCCCGGAGGCATTGCCCGAAGCCCCGTGGAGTCCCCGGAGAACCTCTGTCAGGCCTCGGTGTCCTCGGTCTCGAGGTCGCGCGTGCGGTTGACGTCGAGCGGGATGCCGGGGCCCATCGTCGTCGCGATGCTGCCCTTCATCAGGTACCGGCCCTTCGCCGCGGACGGCTTGAGGCGCAGGACCTCATCGAGCGCGACGGCGTAGTTCTGGACCAGCGCGGTCTCGGAGAACGACGTCTTGCCGATGATGAAGTGCAGGTTCGCGTGCTTGTCGACGCGGAACTCGATCTTGCCGCCCTTGATCTCCTCGACGGCCTTGGCGACGTCCATCGTCACCGTGCCCGTCTTGGGGTTCGGCATGAGGCCACGCGGGCCCAGGATCTTGCCCAGGCGCCCGACCTTGCCCATGAGGTCCGGAGTGGCGACGACGGCGTCGAAGTCGAGCCAGCCCTTCTGGATCTTCTCGATCATGTCGTCGGAGCCGACGAAGTCGGCACCGGCGGCCTCGGCCTGTGCGGCACGGTCACCGGTCGCGAAGACCAGGACCCGGGCGGTCTTACCGGTACCGTGCGGCAGGATGACGGTGCCACGCACCATCTGGTCCGCCTTGCGGGGGTCGACCCCGAGGCGGAAGGCGACCTCGACGGTCGCGTCGTACTTGGTCGCCGACGTCTCCTTGGCCAGGCGGACGGCGACGAGCGGGTGGTAGAGCTTCCCGGGGTCCACCTTCGCGGCGGAGGCGCGGTAGGCCTTGCTGCGCTTCACAGTGCTCTCCTAGATCAGAGTTGTGGTCGTCGGGCCGCGCCGGGCCCTGCCACGGATTCGGTCGGGGCATCCTGCCCCGGGGCCGTCTGTTCGACCGGCCCACGAGAATGACCAGACAGGGCCTAGCCCTCGACGGTGATGCCCATCGAGCGGGCGGTCCCTGCGATGATCTTCGAGGCCTGGTCGAGGTCGTTCGCGTTGAGGTCCTCAAGCTTCGTCTGGGCGATCTCGCGGACCTGGGCGGCGGTCAGACGGCCGACCTTGGTCTTGTGGGGCTCGCCGCTGCCCTTGGGGACGCCAGCGGCCTTCTTGATGAGTTCCGCGGCGGGCGGGGTCTTCGTGACGAAGGTGAAGGAGCGGTCCTCGTAGACCGTGATCTCCACCGGGACCACGTTGCCGCGCTGCCCCTCGGTCTGGGCGTTGTACGCCTTGCAGAACTCCATGATGTTGACGCCGTGCTGGCCCAACGCGGGACCGATCGGCGGCGCCGGCGTCGCGGCACCGGCGTTGATCTGCAGCTTGATCAGAGCTGCGACCTTCTTCTTCTTGGGGGGCATGTCCGGGTCCTTCTGGTTGCGTAGGTTCACCGTGTCGCTGTCACGGCGCTGGCCTCAGGCCGCCACGGGCGACACGAAGCCGTCCCGCGGAGTCTAGGTGATGACAAAGACCGCCGGAGTCGTCAGAGCTTGGCGACGTCGCTGAACGACAACTCGACCGGGGTCTCACGGCCAAAGATCGAGACCAGCACCTTGAGCTTCTGGGCGTCGGGGTTGATCTCGGAGATGGTGGCCGGGAGGGTCTCGAAGGGGCCTTCCATGACGGTGACGGTCTCGCCGATCTCGAAGTCGACGAGCTTGACCTCGGCCTTCGACGGCTTCGACGAACCCTCGGCCGGCTGGAGAGACGGGGCGAGCATCGAGAAGACCTCGTCGGCGCTGAGCGGCACCGGCTGGTGGGTGTGGCCGACGAACCCGGTCACCCCGGGGGTGTGCCGGACGGCGCCCCAGGACTCATCGCTGAGATCCATGCGGACCAGCACGTACCCCGGGATCCGCACCCGGCGTACCTGCTTGCGCTGGCCGTTCTTGATCTCGGTGACCTCTTCCATCGGAACCTCGACCTGGAAGATGTAATCCTCCATGTTGAGGCTCGTGATGCGGTTCTCGAGGTTGGCCTTGACCCGGTTCTCGTACCCGGCGTAGGAGTGGATCACGTACCAGTCGCCGGGCATCCGCCGAAGCTGGGACTTGAACTCGGCGACCGGGTCCACAGAAGCGTCCGTCGCCGGGTCCTGGGGGGAGGACTCGTCGCCGTCCTCGTCGGACTCGGCGGCTTCGTCGTCGTCGGACTCGTCGGACTCGACGTCGGCGGCTTCGTCGGACTCGACGTCGGCGGCTTCGTCGGACTCAGCGAATCCCTGGAGCGACGCCAGAGCGGGCTCTTCTTCGTCGTCGTCCTCCTCGACACCCCAGGCCGAGGCGACGACCTGGTCGGCGTCATCCGCCCAGGGCGCGGCGTCACCGTCGCGGGCGGCGGCCTCGTCGAGGTCGGGGTCCGCGGACGGGTGGGGGGTCTGCTCGGACACGCTCTAGCCCTACTTCCTGTGGAATGCTCGGTTCGGTCTGGACGGCGGTACGCCGATCGATCAGGAGCCGCCGCCGAACACCCACAGCACGAGCTTGCCGAACCCGAAATCGAGAAGCGAGACGTAGGTCATCACGGCGAGCACGAAGACGAGCACCACGGACGTGTACGTGATCAGCTCTGACCGGGTGGGCCGGACGACCTTCTTGAGCTCTGCAACGATCTGACGGAGGAAGAGGCGCACGCCCCCGGGACGGCGCTTCGTCGCGGACGTTGTGGTCACGTGCCTCACCTGGTCGGTAGCTCGATGGTGGGTTGTCAACGCCGGGCTTCGACCCGGCCCTCGCGGGACGGACCGGCACCCGGCCGGCAGTGCTCGTGGCGCCTGGAACGAGGCGGATTCCCCCGGGTCTCACCCGACCGGCGGGCCTTTCGGGCCCGCCGGGAGGATGAACCGCAGGGCAGGAGGGACTCGAACCCCCAACCACCGGTTTTGGAGACCGGAGCGCTGCCAGTTGCGCCACTGCCCTTCAAGTGACCCGCCAAACCTACCCTCTCAACGGGCCGATCGGCTCTGCTTGCGGCCCAGGACGGTGTCAGTTGGCAAACCACCTGGTCGGGAGTCTACGCATTCGACGAGCCTGGGTCGAATGAGCTCCTGGGTTCGTCCACAACCCGCCGTTCGTCCGCGGCCGGAGCCGAGATCGCGATGCCAAGATGGGCACCATGTCCGAGCAGCTCAGCAGCCCAGTCCCGCGCGCCGTACCGCGGGCCCGCGTCTCCCGCCGGATCGGTGGCATCGCCGAATCGGCGACCCTCGCCGTGGATGCCAAGGCCAAGGCTCTCAAGGCCTCCGGACGGCCGGTCATCGGGTTCGGTGCCGGTGAGCCGGACTTCCCGACGCCCGAGTACATCGTGGCCGCCGCGGCAGCGGCCTGTGCCATCCCGGCGAACCACCGGTACACCCCCGCCGCAGGCCTTCCCGAGCTGCGCTCGGCCGTCGCCGCGAAGACCCAGCGCGACACCGGCCTGGTCGTCCCCCCCGATCAGGTCTTGATCACCAACGGGGGCAAGCAGGCCGTCTTCCAGGCCTTCGCGACGCTGGTCGACCCAGGTGACGAGGTACTCCTGCCCACCCCCTACTGGACGACCTACCCGGAGGCGATCGTCCTCGCCGGGGGTGTCCCCGTGGAGGTCTTCGCTGGCGAGGACCAGAACTACCTGGTCACGGTCGAGCAGCTGGAGGCCGCTCGCACGCCGCGGACGAAGGCGCTGCTGTTCTGCTCGCCGTCCAACCCCACCGGGTCGGTCTACCCGGCGGAGACGGTCGAAGCCATCGGCCGCTGGGCCGTCGAGAACGGCGTCTGGGTCATCACCGACGAGATCTACGAGCACCTCGTGTACGACGGCGCCCGCGCGGTGTCGATGCCGGTCGCCGTTCCGGAACTCGCCGGCACCTGCGTCGTCCTCAACGGCGTCGCCAAGACCTACGCGATGACGGGATGGCGCGTGGGCTGGCTCATCGGGCCCAAGGACGTCGTGAAAGCGGCGACGAACCTTCAGTCACACCTGACGTCGAACGTTGCAAATGTTTCCCAACGGGCCGCTCTGACCGCCGTCTCGGGCGATCTGGCGGCCGTCGAGGAGATGCGGAACGCCTTCGACCGGCGGCGGAACACCATGGTCAAGATGCTCAACGAGATCCCAGGGGTCGAGTGCCCGACCCCGCAGGGCGCGTTCTACGCCTATCCCTCGGTCAAGAACCTCCTGGGCAAGACCCTGCGCGGGCAGACTCCCACGACCTCGGCCGAACTGGCGACGCTGATCCTCGACGAGGCCGAGGTCGCCGTCGTCCCCGGGGAGGCCTTCGGGCCCAGCGGTTATCTGCGGCTGTCCTACGCCTTGGGCGACGAGGACCTCGTCACCGGTGTGAGCCGGCTCGCGTCCCTGCTCGCCGAGGCCCGCTGACCCTCGTCTCTCCCGTCTGCTGGAACCGACGCGATCGCGTCGGTTCCAGCAGACAGCCGACGGCGCGTCGGCGAAGTCATCAGGTCCGGCGAAGACCGCACCGATGGCAGCGGCCGCGTTCGGTCGGTTCGCGGCAAGGGTCGTTCCCGAGCGGACACCGGTCGTCGCTGCGCACTTCATCCGCCGCGTAGTGCTCGGACGCCGTGCGGAACAGCCCCGACAGGCTCGCCGCCAAAGGGTTCGGTCCGGTCGGCAGAGGGTTCGGAACGGTGGCCGATGGGTTCAGGCCGTTCCCGGGCGGCGGCGACAGTGTTCCGGTCTCGCCGTCCGGCGATTTCTCAACCCCCATGGCCCGGACGACGGTCTCGGTGTGGAGCGGCGACCGGGACACGGGTTCCATGGCGGGGTCTGCGGGAGCAGCAGCATCGGCGGGAGCGGCGTCCACGGGAGTCGCTCCGGGCTCCGCCGCCGGAACGCTCTCGGGGGCTGCGGCCGGATCGCTCCCGGCAAGCGGCTCCGGTAGGTGTCCGGGAGGCTCGACGACCCCGGATCGACCGGGAGCCGTGGCGTGAGGTTGATCAAGATCTGGTCGCGTAGGTCCGTTCTGTGCGGGCACATCGCCCGGGGGCACGGCACCACCCGGGGGCACCTCGCCATTCGGAGGCACCGCACCATCTGGGGGCACCTCACCACCTGGGGGCACCTCACCACCCGGGGGCAGCGGACTCTGTGGTGCCGCGACGACGGCGCGCCCGTGTCGCACGATCCGGGCAAGACGCAGAAAGGCGTCGAATCCGCCGTCCTCCTCGCACCCGGCCCGGAGGGGCGTCTCCGGCGCCTTCCCCGGCTCCTGTTCGCCATCCCTGGTCCCGTCGTGCGCAGATCCGCCCGACGGCCGATCCTCGGCACCACCGTCACGGGGGTCGACAACAAGGAGAGGAGCCGGCGGGGCCGACTGCTCGGCAGGTCCCGCGAGGAGAAGGGGCGACGCCGGACTCATCCCCTCGGGATCGCCGGGAACCGCACCCGGAAGAGTGGCCGGCACTGGATGCGGTGCGGATGCCGATGCGGGTGCCGGTGCAGGAACCGGAACCGAAGCAGGAACCATAGCCGGAGTGGGAACCGGAGCCGAAGCGGGAACCGGACCTGTTCCCGGGTGATGTCCCGGCGTTCTGGCTGTGGTGAGCCAGAGGCGCCATAGCGGACCATTCCGGACGCCGCCCGGCAGTCCTCCCAGGTGCATCGGGCCTCCTTCGCTCCTGTGGGAGCCATCGGCGGGAACCCGGCCGATGTGAGAGGACCTGGGCTACGTTCCTTCTGTCGGCCGCTGGTCTCTCGGAAGGATCATCTGATGGACGATCTCGCGAACAAGGCCTTGCTCACCGAACTCCTCGCGCTGGAGTCCCGTGCGATGGACCAGTGGGGCGCGGGTGATCCCGCAGGGTTTCTCGAGCTCAGCGACGACGACGTCAGCTATTTCGACCCCTGGCAGCAGCACCGGTTGAACTCGCATGAGGAACTGACGGAGCTCTATGAAGGCCTGCGCGGACAGGTCCACCTCGACAGCTTCGAGTTCCGCAACCCCGCGGTCGTCGCCGTCTCGGATCTCGCCGTCCTGTCGTTCGTGTTCACCTCGACGAGTGCCGGGACGACGCAGTCGTGGAACGCCACTGAGGTCTTCCGCCGCAACGACGAGGGGCAGTGGCACCTCGTCCACACCCACTGGTCGATCACCGAGGCCGGTCAGAAACTCGACAAGCTCGCGAGCAGCTAGTTCGAGTGATCCCGATCTTCAGTGACGTGTCCGCTTGACGAGAGATGAGTGAGGGGCACTGGCCGCACCCGTCCGACGATGTGTGCGGGAGTACTTGCCATGATCACCCGGAACGAAATAGTTGATCAACAATGGACTTTTCCCCGGTTTTCCGGTGATTTCGTTCCGAGTGATCAAGCACTTCGTTCCGGGTGATCAGGTTCGTTACGCCAAACAGGAATGCTGAACGTCGACTCGGGCCAGGCAGTCAGCCGTACTTCTGGGCCGACCGTCATGAGGCGGTGCTCCTGATGGAGACCGACAGTCCAGAGGCGGCACGGACGGCTCTGCGGAGACTACCGCTGGTCAGGGCGGGACTGATCGACTTCGAGATCATTCCGCTTCGCGCCTACCCGGGATTCGCCCGCCTGTTCGAGGATGCCCACTCTGAGCCGTGAACGCGTCGTCCAGGGACTCGGTCAGAAGCTCGACCAGATTGCGAGCAACCAGGGCAGCTCGGTGTCGGTGGTGCGACCTGGCGTCTGCTCTGCGCGTGCGTTCACTGTCGCGATCGCAACAGTGAACGCACGCGATCCCGTGGGGTGCCGTGTCACCCTTTGTCGTCCGCCGGTCGGTGGACGACGCATCGGATAGTCGGACGGATGTGCAGCGGCCTGTTCACCGGGCAGGCTGACCGGGTGAGGACCAGAGCGGGCCGAGGCACGGGGACGCGGGACGGGGAGAGCGGCGGGAACGCGGATACCGCCGTCCGGGTACGGGGCCTCGTGAAGCGCTACGGCGAGCGTCTCGCGGTGGACGGTCTGGACCTCGACATCTTTCCGGGCGAGGTGTTCGCGCTGCTCGGTCCGAACGGGGCGGGAAAGACCACGACCGTCGAGATCCTTGAAGGCTACCGGCGCCGGGACGAGGGTGAGGTGTCGGTGATCGGTGCCGACCCCGCCCACGGGGACCTGGCCTGGCGTGCGCGGATCGGGATCGTGCTCCAGAGCACCGCTGAGACCGCCGAGTTGACCGTGGCGGAGCTGATCCATCACTTCGCCGGGTACTACCCCGATCCGCGCGATCCCGACGACGTGATCGTCTCGGTCGGTCTGGAGGACAAGAGGGACGCCCGCACCCGTTCGCTCTCGGGTGGGCAGCGACGCCGTCTCGACGTCGCCCTCGGCATCGTCGGGAATCCCCGGCTGTTGTTCCTCGACGAGCCGACGACGGGGTTCGACCCGCAGGCGCGCCGGTCCTTCTGGGATCTCGTGCGTGCTCTGCGGGGTGACGGGACGACGATCCTCCTGACGACGCACTACCTGGACGAGGCGCAGGCCCTCGCCGACCGGGTCGGTGTCATCGACAAGGGCCGGCTTCTCGCCGTCGACACGCCCGACCGGCTCGGGGGACGGCTGGCGCACCGGGCGCGCGTCCGCTGGCACGACGACGACGGGGACCACGAGGAGATCACGGACACTCCGACCCGGCTCGTCACCGAGTTGGGCGACCGGTACGGAGGCGAGGTACCTCAATTGCAGGTGATCAGGCCGAGTCTCGAAGATGTCTATCTCGGCATGCTGGAGGAGAGCTGATGGCGCTGCGGATCGGCCTGTCCCGGACGGTCCTGGAGCTCAAGCAGTTCTTCCGCGAGCGCGACAGCATGGTGTTCACCTTCCTGTTCCCAGTGATCATGCTGTTCATCTTCGGTTCGGTCTTCAAGGATCAGGAGCTGCCCGGAGGGGTGTCGTTCACCCAGTACTTCACGGCCGGGATGATCGCCACCGGTGTGATGCTCTCCAGTTTCCAGCAGCTGGCGATCAGCATCGCGGTGGAGAGGGACGACGGGACCCTCAAGCGGCTTCGGGGGACGCCGATGCCCCCGGCCGCGTACTTCCTCGGGAAGGTCGGCATGGTCGTGCTGACGAGTCTCGTCCAGGTGGTCATCATGCTCGTCTGCGGTGGGCTCCTCTTCGGTCTCGACGTGCCCTCGGACGCCGGTTCGTGGCTGACGTTCACCTGGGTCTTCCTGCTCGGGACGGCGTCGGGCACGGTCGTGGGAATCGCGTTCTCCTCCGTCCCCCGGTCGGCGAAGAGCGCGGGCGCGGTGGTCACCCCGGCGATGATCGTGTTGCAGTTCATCTCGGGCGTGTACTTCGTCTACAGCGAGCTTCCGGGCTGGATGCAGGACGTCGGGGCGGTCTTCCCGCTCAAGTGGCTCACGCAGGGAATGCGGTCGGTGTTCCTTCCCGGCTCGTTCGCGGCCCAGGAGATCACCGGATCGTGGGAGCCGGGGCGGACGGCGCTCGTCCTCACGGCGTGGGCGGCGGGTGGGCTCGTCCTCTGCCTGCGGACCTTCCGCTGGCAGCGCCGCGGCGACCGTTGACGGAGCCCCGGCGACGTCAGCTGGAGAGCCTCAGGCGGTGGAACGGGCGCCTGAGGTCCGGGGTGAACGTCTCCAGGGCGGCCAGTTCCTCGTCGCCGGGGTCACGCATGCCGGCCACCGGCACGTGCAGGAGGATCCAGAAATTGTCGAAGCTCCCGAAGTGCTCCATCAGGAACGCCTCGTTCGAGGTGCGGAGGTGGGCGTCGGTGAGGGTCCGGACCGCTCCGTAGGTGCCCCGGCTGAAGACGCCGGTACAAATGGTGACGGTCTTCGAGAGGTTCATCGGGTTCGGCATTCGGGCCAGCAACGCCACATCGTCCTCAAGGATCGGCATGTCTCCGATGAAGAACGTCTTTCCGGACTGGTCCTGGATGAACCGGGGCCGGTGCACCTCGATCCGAGGAGGCGAAACGTCCCGCGGGAACCAGGTGGGAGTGCCGGAGGCGTCGGTGGTGACGATGAATTCGGCGGCGTACTCGCGATCGACGCCCTCCGGGAAGCGGACGGTGACGGGTAGACCGAGTCTGCTCCCGAAGTACTTGAGCGGCCCCCAGACGAGATCGCCCTGCCCGAGTATCACCACGTGGCCGGTGAGGTCATCCTGCTTGACCTGCCCGCCGGTGAGAAAGCGGACGTCGGCGGTCGGGTTCTCGGCCCGGAGATGTCCGAAGAGCTCGATCGTCGCGTCGCGGTCGGCGTCGTACAGGGACTCGATGAAATTGGGGTGGCGCCGGTCGGCGTACGGGATGGAATCGAGCACGTCCGCCCACATCTGGGTTGTGATGATGCGGATCCGCGCACCGTCCGGGAAGTGCCAGAACCGGCCGCCGAGCCCGCCGGTCCCCCGCGCCGGGGACCCGGAGGAACTCGCCTCGTTCCGGAGGGTGAGGAGCTCGTCGACGAGGCGCCGTTCGACCACACGCTCCTCGTCGGAGAGGCTGGCCTCGTCCACGACGTGGGGGTGGTCGTTGTCGAACGTCGACGGCGTGGCGAAGGCCCGCGCGTAGGCGCGGAGCCTGGCCTCGGGAGGAACCGCGTTGCCGTTCTCCCAGGAGGAGACGAGTGCGACGCTGGCCTTGAGGGAGGCCGCGACCTGGCTCTGGGTCAGCGGCGCGGCGCTCCCCTCGGAGCGCAGCTCCCGAAGGCGCTCGGCAAGCCGACGCTGAGCCGGGCCAAGGGCGCTCATGGTGCACCTCCGGAACGAGAGAAGGCAGCTTCAGCGAATCGCAACAGCTCAAACTGAACCATAACCCGTTCTGCTGAACGCAAGCGCCCATCTTGCTCCTATTACTTTTTGTGATCGAAGCGTCTATGATGAGTGCCCAGAGTGATGAAACTCGAGGATCAGTCACCGAAATGAACCGGCACGGTCAAGCCCGGAACGAACCGCTTGCCGCCGAGTTCACCATCAATTAGAGTTGGACTCAAGGTTCAGCTGACTTCAACTGTAGTTACTGTCTACCGTTCGAGTCCTGGCCGAACCGCCCGGAAGCCGTCTCGACGGCGGACCGATCCCTTCCAAGGAGGCCGCACAACCATCCCCATGGAGTGACCATGGCCCGCACGACATTCTTGATCGTGGCAGCCTTTCTCGCCGGCACGCCCCTGGCCGACGGCGCTGCACGAGGCGTTCTCACCTTCTCCGCCGCGCTCGTCGCCCTGGGCGTGCTCCTCACAGCCGCCCGGAAGGTCACCCAGCTCGTGGCCGCCCTGGCAGCGGCAGCGGCAGCGGTCGGCGGTGTCCTCCTTCTCCTCCTCGTCATGTTCGGGCTGTTCCTGACGGCCTGGTTGCTGGGCTCCTCGTTCTGACGGCCGGGGCGGGGACCTGGTGCCGGGACACCGACGGGGTGTGTCCCGGCACCAGGATCCGGCCCATGTCCGGAGATTCCTTCGCGATCATCCGCCTCCTGGCAGAATCGCTGGATGGAGAGGGATGTGACACGGCTACCCAAGGCCCACCTTCACCTTCACTTCACCGGCAGCATGCGGCCATCGACCCTCAAGGAACTCGCCGAGAAGCACCGGATGCGGTTGCCCGAGATCCTCCGTGAACACAACCTCCTCCGTCTCACCCCCGACGAGCGCGGCTGGTTCCGCTTCCAGCGTCTCTACGACGCGGCCCGCGCCTGTGTACGGGACGCCCAGGACATGCGCCGCATCGTGGTCGAAGCGGCGGAGGACGACGCCGCCGAAGGCTCGGGATGGCTCGAGCTCCAGGTCGACCCGACGAGTTACGCCCCCCACGTCGGGGGTCTCACCTCCGCCCTTGAGATCGTCCTGGACGCCGCCGCCGAGGCGAGCCGGACGACGTCCTGCCAGGTCGCGATCGTCGTCGCGGCCAGCCGGATCCGGCATCCCCTGGACGCCCGGACCCTCGCCCGGCTGGCGGCCAAGTACGCCGGGAGCGGCCCGGGCCGTGTCGTCGGTTTCGGCCTGAGCAATGACGAGCGGCGCGGCGTGACGGAGGAGTTCGCCGGGGCCTTCCGGATCGCGGCGGAGGCGGGTCTCGCCGCCCTGCCCCACAGCGGTGAGCTTCTCGGCCCTGACCACATCACGAAGACCATCGACGTCCTGCACCCGGCGCGGCTCGGCCACGGGGTCCGGGCCTCGGAGGACCGGCGGGTCCTCAGAAGGATCGTCGACGCCGGCATCGCCCTGGAGGTCTGTCCGGCGTCCAACGTCGCTCTCGGCGTCTACCCGACGCTCGACCTGGTACCCCTGCGAACGCTGGTGGACGCGGGCGCCCGTCTCGCCCTCGGCGCGGATGATCCCCTGCTGTTCGGGCCGCGTCTCGCGTCCCAGTACCAGGCCGCCAGGGAGAGGCACGGTTTCGACGACACGGGTCTCGCGAACCTGGCGCGCTCGTCCGTCGAGGCGTCACTCGCCCCGGACGACGTCAAGCGCCGCCTGGCCGCCGCGATCGGCGACTGGCAGCGAGGCACACCGAGGCGGACGCGGACGCCCTGAGCACCGCTCCCCGGACCCCGGCGTCCCGCACCGGGGTCACGGCGATGCCGGCCAGGGCCGGCGTCACAGGGTGACGCCGACCAGCACCGGCTCCGGCGTCAGCTCGACCCCGAACGCCGCGCTCACGCCGTCCCGGATCACCCGGGCGAGGTCGAGGAGGTCCTTCGCACTCGCCGACCCGCGGTTGGTCAGGGCGAGGGTGTGCCGTGTGGAGAGCGCGGCCGGGCCGGGAAGCCCGTAACCACGGCCGAACCCGGCGTGCTCGATCAGCCAGGCCGCGCTCGTCTTCACCCGGCCGTCCGGCAGGGGCCACCGCGGAGCCTCCTTCGGCAGGGCGGCCGCGAGCACCGGCGTCAGGATCGGGTTGGTGAAGAAGGACCCGGCGCTCCAGGTGTCGTGGTCGGCGGGATCGACGACCATCCCCTTGGACCGGCGCAGCGACAGCACCGCGGACCGGACCTCGGCCAGCGGCGCCCTCCCCCCCGGCTCGACGCCGAGGAGGCGGGCGAGCTCCGGGTAACGGACGGGCACGGAGAGATCCGCGAGCGTCAGCTGGAACGTCACCTCCAGGATGACGAAGCGGGGCCCGCCCCGGAACCGTTCGTCCTTGAAGCGCGAGTGACGGTAGGTGAATTCGCAGTCGACCGCGGCGAGGGTGCGGACCCTGCCTTCTTGACGGTCCCACGCGCGGACGGAGGCGACTGTGTCCGCGACCTCCTGCCCGTACGCCCCGACGTTCTGCACGGGGGTCGCCCCCGCCGAACCGGGGATGCCGGAGAGCGCCTCGACCCCGGACCAGCCGTGTCCGACGGCCACGGACACCACGTCGTCCCAGACCTCACCCGCCGCGACCCTGACCAGGGCCCCACCGCCGCGGTGGGCGCTCTCGACCGTGAGACCGCGGTTGGCGATACGGACGACCGTGCCGTCGAAGCCCTCGTCGGCGACGAGGAGGTTCGATCCCCCGCCGAGCACGAGTAACGGCTCGCCACGGGCGTCACACTCCGACACGGCGTCAATGATGCGGTCCGTCGTGGTCGCGACGACGAACCTCGTGGCGGGTCCGCCGACCCTCAACGTCGTGAACGCGGCAAGCTCCGGCGCGTCCCCCGCGCCGAAGATGCCCGCCCCCGGCTGCTTCTCGGTCACGCCGACACGCTAACCGGGCGAACCCCGCCACGCCGAAACGAACATGCCGCAGTGTCCATGTTCATGTCGATCGCCGGTGGTCAGACCGATTGTTCACCCCGCCCGCCCGGCCGGGACGAGTTCCCTCGCGTCCGGCACGGGAGCGGGCGGCCGGACGGCGCCCGCGGCGACGAGGCTGAGGAGGACGGCGATCCCGGCACCCGTCGTCGCCCGGAGCACACCGATCGAGTCCCCCAGCAGCCCGAGGAGCGGCGGGCCCGCGATGAAGGCGAGGTAACCGATGGTCGAGACGACACTCACCCGGACGGCGGCGTGCCGCGGATCGTCGGACGCCGCGCTCATCGCCAGGGGGAACCCCAACGACGCGCCGAGTCCCCAGGCCAGAATCCCCACGACCGCCGGGACGAGGGCGGCGGCGGGGCCGGCCACGGCGAGGAGGGTGGGCCCGAGCTGGAGCGTGAGGACCCCGACGGTGACGAGGACGGCGCAGAGCCGTACCGCGGTGACCCGCCCCACCCGGTCCAGGACGGCGGGAGCCGCCATCCGCGCGAGGGTCATCGCGCCGACGAGTCCCGCGAACCCGAGGGCCGCGACCGCGTGTCCGACCCCGTAGCCGTCGACCAGGCCGAGGGCCAGCCAGTCGTTCGCCGTCCCCTCGGCGAAGGCCGCTCCGAGCGCCACGAAACCGATGAGGAGGGTCCGGGGCTCGCGCCAGGCGGCGAGGATGCCCCTGGGCCCGTTTCCGGCCGAGGGACCAGCGGCCGGGGAGGCCTGGTCGCCGTCCGGGTGCCAGTTCCAGACCTCCGCCCCGACGAAGTGGGGCACGGCGAGCGCCACGGCGACGAAGCTGATCGCGGCGACCACCCCGAGGTGCCGTACCAGGGACAGTTCACCCGCGGCGGCCACGGCTCCGGCGCTGGCGCCGGCGACCGTCCCCAGGCTGTACCCGGCGTGGAAACGAGGCATGACCGAGCGTCCGAGGAGACGTTCGACGCCCGCGCCCTCGACGTTCATCGCGACGTCGCACAGTCCGGTCCCCGCCCCGACGACGGCCAGGGCCACGGCCATCACCGGTACGGCCGGGGTCGTGGAGGCGAAGGCGAGACAGGAGGCCATCACCAGGACCCCGGTGAGGCAGGCGCGGCGTGATCCCAGGCGCTCGATGAGCCACCCGGCGAGGAACATCGCCGGCAGGGAGCCCAGGGCCACCGCGAGCAGCAGCGTCCCGAGGGCGCTCGGCGTCATGCCGAGGACGTCCCTGACGGCGGGCAGGCGGGACACCCATGAGGCGAAGGCGAACCCGCTGACGGCGAACACGACGGCGACGGCCCGTTTGGCGGCCTCGAGGCGGGCGGTCGTCACCCCGGGTGGAAGCGGTGGCGGGGTCTTCGTCCTGGTCTGTGTCGAGGTGGGGTCCTGGGTGCGGGACGTGGACAACGGCTTCTCCCAGCAACGTGTGAACGGCCGGACGGTGGGCCCCGCCCGGGGACTGCGACCCTCATCGTATCGATTCGATCGAATCGTTTCGACCGCAGTCTACGATGGGTCGGTCACCCGATACGAAACGGACACGTGCGCACGGCTACTTCTGGGAAGGAACGCGGATCATGGCAACCGAGGCACCGGCGACGGGCGGCACCCGTCGTGACCGCACACGCCGGGTCACCCTCGCCGACGTGGCGAGGGCGGCGGGGGTGTCGGCCTCGACGGCGTCCCTGGCCGTCAACGGGGCCGGGCCTGTAGCCCCCGCCACCCGGGAGAGGGTGCTCTCCGCGGCCAGGTCCCTCGGCTACTCGGGCCCCAATCCGCTCGCCCGGTCGCTCCGGCGCGGCCGGTGCGGGGTCGTCGCCGTCGTCCTCGGGGAACGTCTCGCCTACGCCTTCAGCGACCCGATGATGGTGGGGATGCTCGACGGGCTCGCCGACGAGGTCGGGACGGCGGGAAGCAGCCTCCTGCTCGTGCCGTTGTCAGGCCCGACCGGCGCCGCCGAACGGCTCGCCGCCCTGCCGATGGACGCGGCGGTCGTCGACGACTGCGACGCCGCGACCGTGGACCTGATCCCGGCGCTGCACGCCCGAGGCGTGGTCGTCGTCGGGGTGGACGGCCCGCAGGGCAGCGGGATCCCCGTCGTCGACCTCGACGACGAAGCCGCCACGACCGCGCTCTTCGCCCACCTGGCCGATCTGGGACACACCCGGTTCGGCGTCATCACCCTGCCCCTCGCCCTGGACACCGTGGGAGGACCGCTCGTCCCCGCCGACCCGGCGACCCGGGAACGGCTGGCGAAGGGAGCCGGGGTCCAGCGACGCCGGACCCTGGCGGCGGAGGAGGCCGCGGCCAGGCACGGGGTGTCCGTCCGGTTCGTCGAAGCCGCCCGCAACCTCGTCGACGAGGGTGAGCGGGCCGCCGCGACCCTCCTCGACGGTCCCCTCCCGGAGAGTCCTCTCCCGGGCTGTCCTCGCCCCGCCGGCGACGCGCGACCGACCGCGATCATCGCCCAGAGCGACGTCCTCGCCCTCGGTTGCCTGCGCGCGGCGGGGACCCGGGGTCTGCGGGTACCCGAGGACCTGAGCGTCGCCGGGTTCGACGGGGTCGACCTCCACCTGTTCGACGGCACGACCCTGACGACGATCGAACAGCCCGCCTCCGAGAAGGGCCGGACGGCGGCCCGGCTCGTGGCGGCGGCCCTTTCCGGACAGCAACCGGACGACGTCCGGCTGACCACCCGGCTGCGGGTGGGGACCACGACAGGGCCCGCTCCCGGCCGGTGAAGCGCACGGACCAGGCGAGGCGAACCAAGACAGGCACGGCGGACCGGCCTGGATCAGGCCAGCCGGACCTTCGCCTGGGCCTTCCCCAGCACCTTGTCGCCGGCGCTGGTCGCCGTGATGCTCACCCGAGCGGTCCGGGTCGCGGTGTCGAGGGCCGAGACGACGGCGGTCACCTCGACGACGGCACCGATCTCGTCGTCCGGGACGACGACGGGCTTGGGGAACTTCGTCCCGTACTCGACGACGGCGGCCGGGTCGCCCGCCCAGTCGGTGACGATCCGCCCGGCGACGGCCATGGTGAGCATGCCGTGGGCGATCACGTCCGGGAGGCCGACGGCCCGTGCCGCCCGCTCGTTCCAGTGGATGACGTTGAAGTCACCGCTCGCTCCGGCGTAGCGGACGAGGTCCCTGCGACGGAGCGGGACCGTGAGGGGCGGCAGAACGTCCCCGGCGACGACGTCGTCGAAGCGGCGTGGCGCGGTCATTGGTCCTCTCCACGGATGACGACGGTCGACCGGACGGTGGCGACCTGCTCGCCGTCCTCGGTCGCGATCTCGACCCGGGTGGTGAGGATGCCGTTCCCACCCACCTCGCGGGCGGTCTCGACGTGCAGGGTCGAGATCAGGCGGTCCCCCGCGACGACGGGCCGGTGGTGGGTGAAGCGCTCCTCGCCGTGCACGAGACGGGAGAAGTCGACACCTGCGGCCGGGTCGTCGAAAACCTGGGCCTCGGCACGCTGAGCGACGATCACGGTGAAGGTCGGGGGCGCGACGACGTCCGGATGGCCGAGAGCCCTGGCGGCATCCGGGTCGGTGTGGGCCGGATCGGCGCTGCCGATCGCCGTCGCGAACTCCGCGATCTTCTCGCGGCCGACCTCGTAGACCGGGGAGGGCGGGAAGACCTGCCCCGCCAGGGCCGAATTGATGCCCATTCTCGTTCCTCACTGGGGATCGTCTACCGGGAACCAGGAAGGCCACCTCTCGGACGAGAGATGGCCTTTCCGCGGAGAACTCGGGCGCCGACCCGCGTCAGCGGGTCTCGCGGTGCGCGGTGTGCTTGCGGCAGCGCGGGCAGTGCTTCTTCAGGTCGAGCCGGTCGGGATCGTTCCGCCGGTTCTTCTTGGTGATGTAGTTGCGCTCCTTGCACTCCGTGCACGCCAGGGTGATCTTGGGGCGAACGTCCTGCGACTTGCTGGCCACGGCAGTGCCTCTCTCGGTCGAAGCGTCGGTCTCGGATCGCCGGCTGGGGCGAACCGCCTGGCGCCGGTGCACACCTCGCGAACGAGGGGTGCGGGGGTCGAGGATACGCGAGGTGCAACCGCTCGGTCGAACCGCGCCTCCCGGCCCGTGGTAGCGGAGGCCGGACTTGAACCGGCGACACAGCGATTATGAGCCGCTTGCTCTACCTGACTGAGCTACTCCGCCGTGAGGGAGATCATCCGCCGGATGATCCGGCAGGATGGCCCCCGTCAGAGCCCCAATAGGGAATCGAACCCTAGACCTTCTCCTTACCATGGAGACGCTCTGCCGACTGAGCTATTGGGGCGGCATCGCCACCTGACGCCGACCGGCGAGCGACCGGTGAATCAAGCAGCGACCATGAGGGTACACGCCCGAGGGCGGCCCGGTGAAATCGAATCGCCTCTCAGCGCCCCGCGAGCGCGGCACCGGCCCGCGCCCGGTTCAGGACGACGTTGAGCAGGCACAGGACGACCTGCTTCACGGACTCCCGGACACGCGCGTCGACGGCGACGACAGGCACGTGGAGGTCGACGTCGGTGGCGTCCCGCACCTCCTGGAGGGAGAGGCTCGGTCTGCCCTCGAACTGGTTGACGGCGACGACGAACGGCAACCCGATCTTCTCGAAGTAGTCCAGGGCGACGAAGCAGTCGGCCAGCATGCTCGTGTCGACGAGGACGACGCCTCCCAGCGCGCCGTTGGCCAGGTCGTTCCACATGAACCCGAACCGGTCCTGACCAGGCGTTCCGAACAGGTAGAGGATGATGCTCTCGTCGATCGTGATGCGCCCGAAGTCCATCGCCACCGTCGTGGTGGTCTTGGATTCGCCCGCGGCTCCGGGGGTGTCGATCCCGGCGCCGACCGTGGTCATCGCGGCTTCCGTCGTCAAAGGCTCGATCTCGGAGAGAGCGCCGATCATGGTGGTCTTCCCCACCCCGAAGCCACCCGAGACAAGGATCTTCACCGGGATGGGGGGCCGGCGTCTCGCCGGAGGAACCGGACCCGCGGTTCCGGTGACCGTGAGATCCATCCCGGAGGTCTCAGAGCGCAGCGACACCGGCGATCAGCCTTTCGAGGAAGTGCACGTCTTCGGACTGGCGGACCGTGGCACGGCTCGCGTCCAGGAACCCCTCGTCGATCAGGTCGCCCACCAGCACGAGAGCGACCTGGAGAGGTAGGTGGAGCCAGGCCGCGACCTCCGCGGTGGAACACGGGTCCGAGGCCAGCTGCACGATGCGGAGCCGTTCTTGACCCGCGGTGCTGGACACCCGTACCGGGTGGATCCCCGTGGCCACGACGATCGTCTCCATCGCCACGTCGGCGGTCCTGGCCCGGGTCCGGCCTCCGGTGAGGAGGTACGGGCGCACCTCGCCGCGGATGCTCCCGGGATCGACGGACCCGGCATCGGCCGGTTCCCCCCCGGTGCCGGGTCCCCGTCCGCCGTCCGGCCGGACGTGCGCCCCGGTCCTGGTGGAGAAGGGCGGAGGCCAGACCGGACGGGCCCGGGCGGGTCCGTGGCCGGTCAGGAAGGGGCGGGCCAGGGGCTCATCGTCGTCCAGGGGGCCGTCCGCATCCCAGCTCATTCTCTCCTCCGTCCGTTCACCGCCCGGTCAGGGCACACGGCGGCGCCGATCACAGGACCAGGCTGGCCTTGAGCTCGATGACGAGCTCGGGCGTCAGCAAGGCCCCGATCCGCTGCACGAGCATGGTCGCCTCGTAACCGACGAGACCGAGATCGCAGTCGGACGGCGTGATCACCCCGAGGCAGGATCCGCCGCTGATCTGTGACACCAGGAGATAGCCACTGTTGAACTCCGTGATCACCTGACGCAGCGACCCCTTGGACAACAGCCGTGAGGCGCTGAAGGCAAGGCTGGTCAGCCCTGAGATCATCGCGGCGAGCTTGTCGGCGTCCGACCGCTGCAACTGGGTGGAGGCCGCCATGAGCAGGCCGTCCGAGGACACCGCCACGGCCTGCTCGACGCCCACCGTGCGCTGGACGAAGTTGTCCAGCAACCAGTTGACGTCCCGGACACCGCTGCTCACTTCCTGGGACTCGATACTCATTCACTCACCCTCCGGATACTGGCCGTTCATCGGATCGGACCGGTCGTCCGGCCCTGACTCGCTGATCGCCCGCCTCGCGGCCTGGACGTCCAACTGGAAACTGCGCAGCTGCCAGCGCAAGGACTCCGCCGCCCCCGGACTGTCGTCCGGCCGGGCGAGCACCGGATCGTCCGCGGGACCGAGGTCGGGGAGCTGGGCCCCTCGGACCCTGCGCGGAATCACCGGAGCGGACGACTCCGTCAGATCGATCACCCGGGAGGAGTCCTCCGGGCCGTCCCCGCCCATGGTTCGCCTCGATCCGCCGAAGGCCGTCGTGACGGACGACGGCAGGGTCGGTGCCGGACCGGAGGGAACCGGCATCGGCATCGGCGCCGAAGGAACCTGGGCCGACGGCACGGGGGTGGGCCTGGTCGGTGTCTCCACGGACACCGGGCCCCCTGGGGGGAAGTCCCCAGGACCCACCGGGGGCCGCGGCGCGGCGGAGGGTGCGGAGGCCGACCTCAGCGGCGGCACCGCCTGCGCCGACGGCCCGGGGTGCGGCAGTCCGGGGTGCGGCAGTCCGGGGTGCGGCGGCACGGCGTGCGGCGAGCCGTCCGAGGAGGACTGCGCGAGGCCGAGCACGGATTCGGGAAGCAGGATGGAGGCGGTGATACCCCGCCCGGCCGACGGTTCGAGGGTCGCCTCGATGCTCCGTCTCCGGGCGAGACGGCCGACGACGTGGAGCCCGAGCAGTTTGGCGTTGGTCCGGACACCGTCGGACCGGCGGATGCGCTGGTTGGCGTCCTCCAGCTCACGCTGGGTCATCCCGACACCCTGATCGATCACCCGGAGCCGGTACCCCTCGCGCACCCGCTGCCCGATCACCGTGACCTGCGTCGTCGGCGGTGAGAAGTGGGTGGCGTTCTCGACGAGTTCGGCGATGAGGTGGACGACGTCCGCGACGGCGGATCCGTTCACCAGGGCGTCCTCGATGTGGTGCAGGTCGACGCGGATGTACTCCTCGATCTCCGACAGGGCGGCACGCACGACGTCGATCACCGATACCGGCCGCGACCAGGTCCGGGTCTGGTGCGCCCCGGCGAGCACGAGCATGCTCTCGGCGTTACGGCGGATGCGGGTCGTGGCGTGGTCGAGCCGGAACAGCTGCGACAGCACCTCGGGGTCCTGCTCCTTGCGTTCCAGTTCGGTGACGTAGGAGAGCATCCGGCCGAGCAGGTTCTGGTTGCGGCGGCCGAGGTTGACAAGCATCTCCGAGGTCTCGCGGTCGGCCCGGTGCTGCTCGATGGCCTGTCCGAGGGCGCTGTCCTGGAGCGTCGTCAGGGCCTCACCGAGATCGTGGAGCTCGTCACGGGTGCGGACGACGAGGGGAGGAAGAACGGGAGGCTCGTCCTCGGCGTCCATCGCCTTGATCTTCGCCAGGGCGTTGGGCAGGTGATCGGTCGCCGCGCGTTCGGCCTGGCGGATCAGGTGACGGATCGGCCGGACGATCCGGTGGAGAGCGAACACCATGAATCCGGCGAGGAGGAACAGCAGGGCGGCGGCGGCGGTCATCGTGATCCGCTGACGCTCCTCGGCCAGGCGCTCCTGGGTCCGGACACGCTCGGCGATCCGCTTCTCCAGTTCGGCGACGATGTTGTCGATCCGATCGACCCCCGGCCTGTCGACGCCGCGGACGGCGCGGTCGGCCTCGGCGTAGTCGCGGCCGGAGGAGGCGAGGAATTTGTCGAGTGCCTGTTCGTAGGCGACGTCCGCGACGCGCTCCGCTTCCTCGAACAACTTGAGCTGCCTCTTGACCTCCGGATCGGGATCGGAGATGAGGAGCTGCGCGCAGAGGGAGTCGGTGATGCGGTCCTGCTCCTCCAGCCTCTCGACGAACTCGGCCCGGTCCCGGGGGTTGGCGCCGCGCAGGAGGAGGTTCTTCCACTCCTGGACCCGCTGGGTGAACTCGACCTGCATCTGGCGGGCGAGCAGCCCCTGGCGGACCTCACGCTGGAGGATGCTGTCGAACCCTCCGGCGGTGGCCCTGGTCTCGGCGATGAGGACCCCCGACGCCACGACCAGGACGGCGAGGATGGCCGCGAGCAGCACCCCGAGCTTGACGCCGATGGTCACACGGAAGCGGACGCGCCGGCGGGTGGACCGGGCGGACGCCGGCGGGACGGACGGCAGAGGCAGGCCCGACGACGTCGCGGTCTCCTCCGCCGGGAGCGATCCGAGGAGGTCCCCGGGCATGCCCGGCGAGACGGGCGGGAGGCCGAACGGGCTGCCGGTACCGCTGCCGGGACGCCCCACCGACGTGACGGAGAGCCCCGGGACCAAGGTGCTGCCCGTGTCGGACGGCGTCCTGCCCTCGATCGCGCCGAAGAGACCGGCGGACCCGGGCGTCGCGTCGCCGATGAGCGGGCCGGGGTCTCCCCCGAGCAGCGAGTGCTGGGCAGACGCCGCGGCGTCCTTGGCCCTGCGGGAACGAGACGATCGGACGAAGGTCATCGCGCGCTCACCGTCCCCGACCACAAGAGTGCCGCCAGTTCCGCGGCGACCTCGGACGCGGATCCGGTGTCCTCGTCCGTGTCGACCGGATGGTCGGCGGCCCGCACCAGCCCGGCGGTCACGCCGTCCGCGCCGTGCTCGATCCGCGCGGCCCAGCGGTGGTCCGGCCCCAGGGAGATCACGACGTCGAACCCCGGACGCCGGCAGGCGAGGGGCAGCAGCGCCCGGACCGAGGCCCGCAACACACCGTCAGGGTCGACGGGATGAGGATCATCCGCGGTCCTCGGCGACGGGCCCTCGAAAGGCACGTTCACCGCGGCGTCCAGTCGTTGGGCGATGTCCGCGGTCCGTGAGAGCCGCTCGGCGACGGCACGCCGACGATCGGCGTACGTCCCCCGCCCGGGAATGATGGTTGAACCTGCTGCCGTCGACAACCCGATCGGCCGATACCCAGCCAAGACGCTCCTTACAGCATGCTTTTGAGGCCACTCGCGGACGCCTGGGGTTCGTCCTACGCCAGTGAGAACGGGCGGATCCTTGCCGTACGTCACGTATCGTGACGCTCCGGTGCGCCCTCACCTTTCAGGCATCATCGCAAAGTGTCAAGGCACTTACGCAACGTGCTGGCGAATTGGGAGAGACTTAACTTTTACGACAGAAACAGTATGATGCATCACTTGCAGTACACGAATCGTGGCGAACAAGACCACCTCGCCCGAGAGACCCTCACTCAGCGTCACCACATTCCGGTCCTCACGGTCACGCCCCACGACGTCACCCACTTGGCGTATCGAACATCAGTTCGAACACTGAAAGGGTGGGGACATGCTCGTCGGCACGTCCCCACCCCGCCGTCCGGGACGTGTCCCCCTCGCCGCGCGTCCCGTCGTCCCGCCCCGGCCGGGCGAGGCGCCCCGAGCGCCCCGAGCGCCCGGGGCCCCCGGAGCCAGCACCGGGGCCAGCACCGGCACCGGGAGCATCCGCACGGAACGGGCGGGAGTCCCCCGGCACTGTTGGGTGATCGACGAGGAGCTGACTCCGGGCCGCTGTCCCGGCCTCCTCCTGGAGTGGGACCGGACGCCGCACGGCTGGCGCGGCAGGGTCGTCTTCACACTCCCGGGGGACGGCGGACCGGTACTGATGGAGGCCTGGTTGCCCTCCGGGCTGCTGCGCCCCGCCGATCCGGTCTGAGGAGGATCAGGCCCTCAGATGGGAGACCCGCTCCCAGGCCGGGTCACGGTGGCTCGAGATCACGACCGGCCCCTGCTCCCACCCGGCGACCGCCGCCTTGAGCTGCTCGACCGCCGGGGTGGCGCCGTCCACGTAGGCGTGCAGGACGCGCCGCCCACCGTGCGTCTCGTGGGCCACGACCCGCCCGCTGCCGCCGAGACGATCCTCCAGATGCGCCCCGAGGTCACGGAGCGCCTGGCGGGATCCGGGCCCGGGCAGACCGTGGTCGTCGAGGTCGGAGAACGGGACGTCGACGGCGACGTGCGTGTCGAGGTGAGGAGCAGCCGTCGCCTTCAGCGGGACCTGGGTCCCGGCCAGGACGGGACGGCCGTCGGGGCCGCTGCCCTCCAGCAGGATCCAGGCGGGGCGACCGTCCTCGGTCGTGAACATCTCCCGCAGATCGGCGACGACGGCCGGAAGCCCGGTCAGGGGCACCGGGTCGAGAGGCAGCACCGTCGAGACGCCGACCTCCCCCACCCAGGTCTCGACGGCGTCCTCCCCGAGCACCTGGTCGAGAAGAATGAAGGACGCCATGGACCGTGTCCGTTCCGGGAGTTTCGCGAAGTCCGGATGATAAACATTCACATCCAGGACGGAACCGTTCACCCGCGCGGCCACCCGGACCGATGCCACATCGATGGGGACGTCGTCGAACGACAACACGAGCACGGCGGCGTCGGGGACGGGAACCCGTGCGTCCGAGTACTCCCATATGGCGTCCGGAGGCGGAGCCGCCTGGCGCCAGCGCCGGGCCACCGCCCGCAGTTCGGCGTCCCCCTCGGAGCTGACCACGAGCACATGTTCGCTGGTCCGGCCAGCACCGAGTTCCCACCCCAGGCCACAGTGGATCGCACCGATCCGGCGACTGATCTCGTCGACGACCCGGTGAGGATCACGGGACCTGATCGCGACGACCGTCTCCGAGGCGCCGGCATCCCGCCACCACGCCCAGAACTCCTCGATCGCGCCCTGCTGGCGCCCGGAGGCGTCCGTCGTGGAACGCCACCGTGAGAAGAGGCCCACGGGCGAACCTTACTCATGAGCAGCACTTTCGGGAACGAGCACGGAACACGGGATGGCCCGGACATGGAATGCTCTCAATCAAGAAGCTTCCGGACCGAAGAAAGCTGACAGACAGTGTTCTCCTTGGCCACCGATGCCGCGCCCGGACGATCCAATGAGGACTTCGTCCTGGCAACCACCGATCTCGCCGTCGTCGTGGACGGCGCGGGCCCGGGCGACGACTGCGCCCACGGAGTGTCCTGGTACGCCCGGCAACTCGCGGCCCAGACGATGTCCGCACTGATCGCCGAGCCCGATCTGTCCCTCGCGGACGGCCTGGCCCGGGGCATCCACGCGGTCGCCCGCCTGCACATCTACAGCTGCAACCTGTCGTCGGCCGAGACCCCCCGGGCCTCCGTCGGGATCTTGCGGATCGGGACCGAGTCCGTCGACACCCTGACCCTGGGCGGATGCACGGTCGTCGTCGACACCGACGCCGGCCCCCAGATCACCTCCGACCACCGGGCCGGCGCCCCGGCCGCGGCCTCCGACCCGAAGATCGTCGCAAGCGGCGCCCTGTGCAACAGCTACCCGTACACCTGGGTCAGGCGCGCGGCGGTCCTGTCGGACGGCGCGAGCTGGCTCGTCGACCAGGCCTCCGGCTACGACTGGCCGCTCTACCTCGACCTGCTCGACCAGCACGGACCCGCGGGGCTCATCCAGCACGTGCGGTCCGTCGAGGACTCCGATCCCACGGGTACCCAGTACCACCGGGCGGAACTCCAGGACGACGCCTCCATCGCCCACGCCGTCCTCACCGGGCGGTCCCACCGCTCCACCGGCCCCGACTCCCCGCTGGATCTCTCCCGCACGGAGTCGTGACGACGGACAGGACCGTGCGGCCTGGCCAGACCGTGCGGTCCGGCCAGGCCGACGGCGAGGTCAGCCCTTGCGGTTACCCCACTTCAGACCGGGGTAGACCTCGGCGGACTTCGGGTTGGCACCCTTGCCGTAGATCGTGAACCCCTCGTTGCCGCCGTGGACGACGTTGAAGTACACCGAGTAGATCACCTTGCCCGAGGCGGCGCTGGGGATCTTCTCGCCGAGGCGCCAGGTCGCGCTGTTCGCGTGCTTGTTCATCCAGCCGTTGAAAGCCTTGATCCACTCAGGGTGGTCCTGGCCGGCCCCTTCGGGCTTGAGACCCCATTCGGGGAACGACAACGGCTTGCCGTGCTGCTTGGCGAACTGCCGCCACGACTCCGGCCCGAAGGGGTTACCCAGGTCGTCACGGTCGTCCGACTCGGTGTTCCAGGCGGAGATACTCACCCGGGCGTCGCTGGAGCCGTCGTCGTAGTAGTCGGGGCCGATGACGTCGACGACATTGTCGCCGGGGTACCAGTAACTGACCGGCAGGCCGGTGTGGTCACCGAAGTTGGGGGAGAACACCGCGTAGGACGTCGGCATCGCCTCGCGGTAGATCTTCACCATGCGGGCGAAGGCCTTCTTGTAGTCGGCCGAGTTCTCCTTGGTGACCATCCAGTTCTTGTACCAGTTGCCGTTCATCTCGTGGAACGGCCGGTAGAACGTCGGGCCCGTCGCGTTCTTGCGCGTCTCGGCGAGCACCTTGGCCGCGGCGCGCCAGCGGTCGTCGTACTCACCCCGCGCGGCGGCGGCGTAGTTCTCGTCGCTGTCGAGGACGGTCCCGCCGACCGCGATGTCCAGGGCGCCCTTCCAGCTCTCGTACTCGGACAGCCCGGAGAGCGTGCGCTGAACCTCGTCGCTGGTGTCCGCCCAGGTCGCGGCCACCGTGACGGGCTGCCCGACCCAGTCCTGGAACTTGCCGTCCGTCACACCGACCCCGGAAGCCCCCGCGTACCAGCCGCCCGCGGCCTTCCCCCCGATCGCCGCCGGAGGCTGGGTCTTCGACGAGGTCGTCGACTTCGTGCTCGACGTCGTCGTGGTCGTCGTTGTGGTGCCCGACGGCGACCCGCTGGGCGAGCCGGACGGCGAGGGCGTCCCGGAGCCGGTCGGCGACTGCGTGGGGGTGTCCGTGGGTGACGGCGCCGGCTCGCTCGACGACGACGTCGGGGAGGGGTCCCCGGTCGCCGACGTCAGGGAGGCCTCATCCTGCTTGATCTTGATCATGTCACCGAGCGGCAGGAGCCCGGTGATCGAGGCGACGACACCGATCGCGACGACAGAGGCCGCGAGCGCCGTCCCGTTCCGCACCCGCTGGTTGCGGCGGCGACCCGCGCGCTGCTCCCGGACGGCGGACCGCGACGAGCGTGCGACATCGATTTCCAGGACGCCGTCGGACGTGGCCTCGGTCGCCCCCCTGGGCCGGATTCCCAGGTCCAGTTCGTCGGTGTACGGGCTACGGGCCAGCACGGCAGGGGGCGTGACAGGCGATGCGGCGGAGGCTGCGGAGGGGCCAGCGTCGGCGTACGGGCTACGGGCACCCCCGTCCACGGCCTGACCCGCACCGTAGGGGCTGAGAGGAAGAGATCCGGTTCCCTGAGGGGCAACCGCATACGAACCGGTGGGGTAGGCGGTCGCGTAGGGACCGGTCGCGTAGGGACCGGTCGCGTAGGGACCGGTCGCGTACTGGGGCTCTGAGTAGGGGGCACCCGCGTA
>JAUPKQ010000035.1 GCA_030837345.1 Actinomycetota bacterium
CCATCCGAAGGACTGGCTCGTTACTCATGACGCTCTCCGGCTTGCTCGACGCACTGGCTCCCGACCCCGGGTTCGCGGCGGTGCTCTCGGCGGCGCGCTCCGGAGCCGTCGGCGTGCTCGACGCCGTCGTCCCGGTGGGGGCGAGGCCGCCCGTGCTCGCGGCCCTGGCGGCGGCGGAGCCGCGTGGTGCCGGCCGGTGCACGCTGGTGGTGACGGCGACCGGGCGGGAGGCCGAGGACACGGCGGCCGCCCTGCGCTGTTACCTCCCGCCGGAGTCGGTGGCCGAGTTCCCCGCGTGGGAGACGCTGCCGCACGAGCGGCTGAGCCCGCGGGCCGACACCGTCGGCCGGAGGCTCGCCGTCCTGCGCAGGCTCGCCCACCCGGACGCCGGCGACGAGGTCGCCGGGCCGATCTCGGTGCTCGTCGCCCCGGTCCGCGCGGTGATGCAGCCGGTCGTCAAGGGCCTGGGCGATCTGCGGCCGGTCCGTCTGGATGTCGGCGAGGAGGCGGATCTCGACGATCTCGTCGAGCGGCTGGCCGGGGCCGCCTACATCCGCACGGACATGGTCGAGCGGCGTGGCGAGTTCGCCGTCCGTGGTGGCATTCTCGACGTCTTCCCCCCGACGGAGTCGCACCCCCTGCGGGTGGAGCTCTGGGGTGACTCCGTCGAGGAGATCCGCTGGTTCTCCGTCGCGGATCAGCGCTCGCTGGAGGTCGCCGGGCACGGTCTGTGGGCGCCGCCGTGCCGCGAGATCCTCCTGACCGACGAGGTCCGGGCCCGCGCCGAGAAGATCGCGCCCGAGCTGCCGGGCGTCGCGGACATGCTGGAGAAGATCGCGGCCGGGGTCGCGGTCGAGGGCATGGAGTCGCTGGCCCCGGTGCTCGTCGACGGTCTCGAACCCCTCCTCGACCTGATGCCCGAGCGGACCCACGTCGTCCTGCTCGACCCCGAGAAGGTCAGGGCCCGCGCCCACGACCTCGTCGCGACCAGCCAGGAGTTCCTCGCCGCGTCGTGGGTCAACGCCTCGGCGGGCAACTCCTCGCCGGTCGATCTTTCCTCGATCGACCTGGAGGAGTCCTCCTACTGGCCGTTCGCCCGGCTGCGCCAGCACGCCACCTCGGCGGGGATGCCGTGGTGGAGCCTCACCGCCCTCGCCCGGGACGAAGAACTCCTCGACGCGACGGACGACGCCCAGGTCGTCACCGTCGGGGCGCGCGAGGTCGGCGGGTACCGGGGTGACACCGAGCACGCACTGGCCGATCTCCGGGCCCTCGTCAGCGGCGGGTGGAGCGTCGTCGCGACGACGGAGGGGCACGGCCCCGCCAAACGCATGGTCGAGGTCCTCTCCGGGGCGGACATTCCCGCCCGGCTCGTCGAGGCCGTCGAGGGCGTGCCGGGGGCGGGCGTCGTCCACGTGACGACGGCGGCGGTGACCCACGGTTTCCTCGCCGAGGCCGTGAAGGTCGCGCTCCTCACCGAGAGCGACATCTCCGGCAGCCGGTCCGCGACGAAGGACATGCGGCGGATGCCGAGCCGTCGCCGGAACGTCGTCGACCCCTTGCAGCTGCGCCCCGGTGACTACGTCGTCCACGAGCAGCACGGCGTCGGCCGGTACGTCGAGATGATGCAGCGGACGATCGGCGGTGCCACCCGCGAATACCTCGTCATCGAATACGCGCCGAGCAAGCGGGGCCACCCCGGCGACCGTCTCTTCGTCCCGAGCGACTCGCTCGACCAGGTCACCCGCTATGTCGGGGGTGAGGCCCCGCAGCTCAACCGCATGGGCGGTGGCGACTGGGCGAAGACGAAGGGCCGGGCGCGCACGGCGATCCGGCAGATCGCCGGGGAGCTGATCCGTCTCTACTCCGCGCGGATGGCCTCGGCGGGGCACGCCTTCGGCCCGGACACCCCCTGGCAGCGGGAGCTCGAGGACGCCTTCGCCTACGTCGAGACCCCCGACCAGCTCGCCTGCATCGAGGAGGTCAAGGCCGACATGGAAAAGCCCGTCCCGATGGACAGGCTGATCTGTGGCGACGTCGGCTACGGCAAGACCGAGATCGCCGTGCGCGCCGCCTTCAAGGCCGTGCAGGACGGCAAACAGGTCGCGGTGCTCGTCCCGACCACCCTGCTGGTGCAGCAGCACTTCGAGACCTTCGGCGAGCGGTACCAGAACTTCCCGGTCGTGGTGAAGCCGCTGTCACGATTCCAGGGCACCTCCGAGGCGAACGCGACGATCGCCGGGGTCGCCGACGGCTCCGTGGACGTCGTCATCGGCACCCACCGGTTGCTGACCGGCGAGGTCCGTTTCAAGGACCTCGGGCTGATCATCGTCGACGAGGAGCAGCGGTTCGGCGTCGAGCACAAGGAGAAACTCAAGCAGTTGCGCACCAATGTCGACGTCCTGGCGATGTCGGCGACCCCGATCCCCCGCACCCTGGAGATGGCGGTGACGGGCATCCGCGAGATGTCCACCCTCGCGACCCCGCCGGAGGAAAGGCACCCGGTCCTCACCTACGTCGGCTCCTACGAGGAGAAGACCATCTCCGCGGCGATCCGGCGTGAGCTGCTCCGGGAGGGGCAGGTCTTCTACATCCACAACCGGGTGGAGTCGATCGAGCGGGCCGCGGCGAGGCTGAGGGAGCTGGTCCCCGAGGCCCGGATCGCGACGGCGCACGGCAAGATGGGCGAGCACAAGCTCGAAGAGGTGATCGTCGACTTCTGGGAGAAGCGCTTCGACGTCCTCGTCTGCACGACGATCGTCGAGACCGGGCTGGACATCTCCAACGCCAACACCCTGGTGCTGGAACGGTCCGACGTCCTCGGGCTCTCCCAGCTGCACCAGCTGCGCGGCCGGGTCGGCCGTGGCCGGGAACGTGCCTACGCCTACTTCCTCTACCCGCCCGAGAAGCCCCTGAGCGAGACGGCCCACGACCGGCTGAGCACGATCGCCCAGCACACCGACCTCGGCGCCGGGACACAGATCGCGATGAAGGACCTCGAGATCCGAGGGGCGGGCAACCTGCTCGGGGGCGAGCAGTCCGGGCATATAGCCGGTGTCGGATTCGACCTGTACGTGCGTCTGGTGGGTGAGGCGGTGGCCGAGTTCCGCGGGGACGTCGAGGCGGAACGGCCCGAGGTCAAGATCGACCTTCCCGTCGACGCCCATCTGCCCCACGAGTACGTGCCGGGGGAGCGGCTCCGCCTGGAGGCCTACCGGAAGATCGCCGAGGTCGGTTCGGACGATCAGCTAGCCGCCGTGCGGGCGGAGCTCGTCGACCGGTACGGCGCCCCGCCGACCCCCGTCGAGAACCTGCTCGCAGTCGCCCGGTTCCGGGTGCTCGCCCGGAAGGCCGGCCTGACCGAGGTGACGGCGCAGGGCAACCATGTCCGGTTCGGTCCGGTCGAACTCCGCGAATCGGCCCAGTTGCGCCTTGCTCGCCTGTACCGGGGAGCGATCATCAAGCCCGCGGTGCGGACGATTCTCGTCCCCCGCCCGATGACGCGCCCGGTCGGAGGACAACCGGTCCGGGACACCGACGTCCTGCGCTGGGCGGGGGATCTCGTCGAAGCGGTCCTGCTCGGGTCGATCAGCTCCGCCGCGACGGTCGCGGCGGGAACCCGATGAGTGGCGGGAACCCGATGAAACGCCTGGCATCGCGGCTCGCCCGGCCGGATAGAGTCGGGGCGTCGGCACCGCCCATCGCCGTCGGCCACGTCAGAAGGGAACTCCTGTGACCCGCACCGCATCCCGAAACCTCCTGGTGGCGATCGCAGCCACCGCGCTCCTGGCCGGGTGCGGTTCGGTGGACGCCGGTGCGGCCGCCGTCGTCGGCGACCGGCGGATCTCGGTCACCGAGGTGCAGACGGCGACCGCCGACGCTCACGCCCTGGGCGCCCAGATCGACCAGAGCCAGATCCTCTACATGCTGGCGATCTCTCCCTTCGTGCAGGAGATCGCGGCCCGGTACAACGCCACGGCGTCCCCCGACGAGGCGCGCAAGGAGCTCGGCAACAAGGTGAAGAACCCCTCGAAGGGGCTGCTCTCAGTGATCCGGGCCGAGATCTCCGCGGGCCGCATCCAGAACCAGGCCGGTCCCCAGATGATGCAACAGGCCGTCGCCGAGGCCAACCAGAAACTCGACACCGCGGGGTTCACGGTGAACCCGCGCTTCGGCGAGTTCGACCCCAAGACCCGCAAGTTCTCGCCCACGAAGGTCAACTGGCTCGTGGACACCAAGGCGGACCTCGCCCCGGCCCCGGCTCCCGGCCAGTGACCGTGTCGGCGCCCGACGGACGTGTCGTCCTCCTCCTGACCAGCCCGCGCGTCGCTCCCGGGATCCTCGGCTGGGCGGCGTGGGACCACCTGCGCGGCGCCGACGCCGTCCTCGCCGCCGATCTCGACCCCGCCTGGCAGAAGGCCTTCGACGAGGCCGGGGTCGAGGTGACGGACGTCGGCGGGCGACCGGTCACCCAGCGGGCGGGGCACCTGGTCGAACTGGCGGGGGCAGGCCGCAGCGTCGTCTGGCTGGGGTCCCCGGACGGCGATCCGGGCCTGTCGGACGCCCTCGCCGAACACCTCGGCCGGCGTTCCATCGCCTCCCGCCCTCCCGAGCTGGAGATCGTCACCGGCTCCCACGACGTCCCCGGGGCGAGGCTCCTCGACCTCGTCGCCGTCATGGACCGGCTCCGCTCCCCGGGCGGCTGCCCGTGGGACGCCCGCCAGACGCACGCCAGCCTTCTGCCGTGCCTCCTGGAAGAGGCCCATGAGGTTCTCGAAGCCGTCGAGACGGGTGACCGGGACCACCTCGCCGAGGAGCTCGGGGACCTTCTCCTCCAGGTCGTCTTCCACGCCCGGCTCGCCGAGGAGGACGACGAGGCGCCGTTCGACATCGACGACGTCGCCGGGGGGATCGTCGCCAAGCTCGTCCACCGGCACCCGCACGTGTTCGGTGACACAGAGGTGACGGGCGTCGACGAGGTCGTCGACAACTGGGAGCACATCAAGGCCGCCGAGAAGCGGCGCGAAGGCCTTTTCGACGGCATCCCCCCGACGCTTCCGGCGTTGGCGCGGGCCCAGAAGATGCTGCACCGTCTCCGGCGCGCGGGGGAACCGGGCGCCGGTGCCCCGGCGGACGTCGAGGCCGTCTTCGCACGCGCCGCCGGTGACGACCCGGTGGCGGCACGGCTGCTCGACGCCGTCCTTCTCGCCGAGGCCGGGGACGTCGAGGCCGAGAGTTCACTGCGCCGGGCCCTGCGCCGTCTTCCGGCGCCGTCCGCCCTGCCCGTGAGCGACGGGTCCGATGACGCCGAGGCTCCCGGGGCCGGGTGAGCCGAGGGTGAGCGGGGAGGACATCCCGCCGTCGTCGGGGGTCGCGCGGTTCCGGCGGACGGCGGAACGGGTTCTCGACGTCCTGCTGGAGCTCTCACCGGACCATGCGACCGAGCTGGGCGAACACCGTTACGACGACCGTCTCCCCGACTTCTCGCCGTCCGGGACCGAGCAGCGGATCCGGTGCCTCCACCAGGCGGCGGGGGCCCTGGACGACCTCGACGACGGCGTCCTCGACCCGCCGGACCGCGTCGACCTGGAGATCCTCCGCACCGAGGTCACCCGGGACCTGTGGGTCTTCGAGGAACTCGCTCCGCACGAGCGCGATCCCCTCCTCCACCTTCCGGGGGACGCCCTGTACCCGCTGCTGGTCCGCGCCCCCGCGGATCCGGCGGAACGCCTCGCCGTCCTCACCGCCCGCCTCGCCGCCGTCCCCGGTCATCTGCGGACCGCCCAGGATGTCCTGCACGACATGCCGCGCGTCCATGTGGAGACGGCGATCGGGCGGGCCCACGGGATCGCCGCGATGCTCGGTGACGAGGTCGAGGCGCTGGCGACGGCGGACGACGGCGCCGCGCCGCCTCTCCGCGCGGCCCGTGACGCCGCCGTGAGCGCGCTGCGGGACCACGCGGCCTGGCTGGAGGCCCGGCTGCCGGACAGCGACGGTGATCCCCGGCTCGGGCCGGAACGGTACGCGGCGACGCTCTGGTACACGCTCGACAGCGAGATCGGGCCCGACGCCCTGCTCACCCGTGCCGAGAGCGATCTCCAGGCCGTCGAGGAGGAGATCGCGGCCCTCGCGTCCCGGATCGCCGGTTCACCCCCGCGCCCGGGGCAGGTGCGCGAGGTCCTCGACCGTCTGGCGGCCGAGGCCCCCGTCGACGGCACCACGATCCTGCCGCTGTGCGAGCGGCTGCTGGCGACCGCGACGGCCCGGGTCCGCGAGCTCGATCTCGTGACGGTGCCCGGCGAACCGGTCCGTGTCGTCGTCATGCCGGAGTCCCGGCGCGGGGAGGCCGTCGCCTACTGCGACCCGCCCGGGCCGCTCGAACCCCGGGGCCCTGAGGGTCCCGAACCGGCGTTCTTCGCCGTCTCGCCCCCGCCGTCCGGGTGGGCGCCGCAACGGGTGGCGTCCTTCTACCGCGAGTACAACCGGCACCTGTTGAGCGACCTGGTCGTGCACGAGGCGATGCCCGGCCATGTCCTGCAACTCGCGCACGCGGCCGCGTACCGGGGGCCGACCCGGGTGCGGACGGCCGTGCGGTCCGGGTCCTTCGTCGAGGGCTGGGCGGTGTACGCGGAGGCCTTGATGGCAGCCTGCGCGAAGGACGCCGACGGGAGCCTGGCGACCGGGAACGGGAGGGTTCCGCCCGCCCAGGCCCAGCGGATGGTGCAGCTGAAGATGCAGCTGCGCTCCACGATCAACGCGATTCTCGACGTCCGGGTCCACGCACACGGGATGACCGAGACGGAGGCCCTGCACCTCATGACCGAACGCGGTCATCAGGAGGAGGGGGAGGCGATCGGCAAGTGGCGCCGCGCCCTCCTGACCAGTGCCCAGCTCGCCACGTACTACGTGGGGTATCACGAGGTGCGGGACGTCGTCCGCGCGCTGAGGCGGGAACGCCCCGGGGCGACGCCCCGCGCCGTCCACGACGCCGTTCTCGCCCATGGATCACCTCCGCCTCGCCACCTGCGCACGCTCCTTGGTCTCGCCCCCGGCCCGGGCTGATTCCGTCCCCTGGCCAGCGGTTCACCGGTGGCGGGCGGGTCCTGCCCGGGCCGGGAATCGCGGCAGGGGTACTTCGGTCGCAGGGGTGAGGCCCGGGGTGGATAGGCTCATGGTCCGAGTGGGTGCCAGCGCGCGCAGGTGCGCAGGGCACATCGGCACAACGACGAGCAGGAGCGATTACGTGGCAACCATCGAGGCCGTCGGAGCGCGCGAGATTCTCGACTCGCGCGGCAACCCCACCGTCGAGGTCGAGGTCGCGCTGGACGACGGCACCCTCGCCCGCGCGGCTGTCCCGTCGGGGGCATCCACCGGTGCGTTCGAGGCCGTCGAGCGCCGGGACGGCGACAAGAAGCGATACCTGGGCAAGGGTGTCGAGGGCGCCGTGAGCGCCGTCATCGACAAGCTGGGCCCGGAGCTGCTCGGGTTCGACGCGACCGACCAGCGGCTCGTCGACTCCGCGATGCTGGAGCTCGACGGGACCGACAACAAGGGGACGCTCGGCGCGAACGCCATCCTCGGCGTGTCGCTCGCCGTGGCGAAGGCCGCCGCGGACTCGGCGGATCTGCCGCTGTTCCGTTACGTCGGCGGCCCGAACGCGCACGTCCTCCCCGTGCCGATGATGAACATCCTCAACGGTGGCGCACACGCCGACGGCGGTGTCGACATCCAGGAGTTCATGATCGCGCCGATCGGGGCGCCGACCTTCAAGGAGGCCGTCCGCTGGGGCGCGGAGGTCTACCACACCCTGAAGTCCGTGCTCAAGAGCAAGGGTCTCGCGACCGGCCTCGGTGACGAGGGTGGTTTCGCCCCGAGCCTGCCCGCGAACCGGGATGCCCTGGAGCTGATCGCCACCGCGATCGAGAAGGCCGGCTTCAGCCTGGGCAGCGACATCGCCCTGGCCCTCGACGTCGCCGCGACCGAGTTCCACAAGGACGGCTCGTACAGCTTCGAGGGCAAGAAGCTCTCCAGCGACGACCTGATCGCCTACTACACCGGCCTCGTCGACGGGTTCCCGCTCGTCTCGATCGAGGACCCGCTGTCCGAGGACGACTGGGAGGGCTGGAAGGCCATCACGGACGCGCTCGGCAGCCGTGTCCAGCTCGTCGGCGACGACCTGTTCGTCACCAACCCGACCCGTCTGCGCAAGGGCATCGACATGGGGGCGGCCAACGCGCTCCTCGTCAAGGTCAACCAGATCGGCACCCTGACCGAGACGCTCGACGCCGTCGACATGGCCCACCGGGCCGGGTTCACGACCATGATGAGCCACCGTTCCGGTGAGACCGAGGACACGACGATCGCCGACCTGGCCGTCGCCGTCGGCTCCGGCCAGATCAAGACCGGCGCCCCGGCCCGCTCCGAGCGGGTGGCCAAGTACAACCAGCTGATGCGCATCGAGGAGGAGCTGGACGACGCGGCGGTCTACGCGGCGTCCTCGGCCTTCCCCCGTTTCCAGGTGAGCTGAGGCTTCACCCCTTGCAGGACCCGGCCTCCGGGTGACCCGGAGGTGTCCGTCCCGGCTGCCCACGGTGATTCCGCCGTGGGCAGCCGTGCTGCGCGGGCCTGTCCGGGCGTGTCCGGCGGGGACGGCGGCGTCCGGCGTGTCATCGTCTAGCGAGGTGCTGCCGGACATGTCGCGAACAGGGGGATGATCGCATGTCGCCGCGAAGGCCCACGGTTCCGAACGGGGGGGCGGTCCGCAGCCGAGCCGGTGGGCGCGGGGCCGGGCCGGTGCGGGCCG
>JAUPKQ010000036.1 GCA_030837345.1 Actinomycetota bacterium
GCGAACGCGACAGGGGCGACGAGATCAGCAACAAGATCACACGGATGCGCGGTCTCGTGTCGGAGAGCATGCAGACCCAGCTGAGCCAGATCAACCGGACGGCCTCCTCGGTGCGAGTGAGTATCGTCTCCTGCCTCGGCTGCGGGCTCATCGTGCTCCTCACCCTGTCGATCGTGCTCACCCGCTCGATCACCCGCAGGGTCAGGGAAATGGTGGTGGGACTGCGGATGGTGGCCAACCGTGACCTGCGCGTCAAGATCGACGTCAGCGGCAATGACGAGATCACTGACATGGGCGTGGCGATTGACGAGGCCGTGTCCGCGGTGCGGGAGGCCGTCGAGGCGCTCGCCGACAGCTCGACCATGCTCGCCTCTGCATCGTCCGAGTTGGGCACCGTCGCGACGGAGCTGACGGGTACCGCGGCGACGACGTCGGACAGTACGGGCGCCATCACCGCCACCGCCGAGGTGGTGGCCGACTCCGTGAACTCGATTTCCACAGCGGCAAAGCAGATGAGTACCTCCATCGGCGAGATCGCTGGTCAGGCGAGCCAAGCGGCGTCTGTCGCCGGCGACGCGGTCCGGACCGTCGCGACGGCCGCTTCCGCCGTTGCCGAACTCGACTCGGCCAGCGATGAGATCGGTGAGGTCGTGCGAGTGATCACTACCATCGCCGAGCAGACGAACCTCCTCGCTCTCAACGCCACGATCGAGGCCGCGCGCGCCGGGGCTGTCGGCAACGGTTTCGCCGTCGTCGCCGCTGAGGTCAGAGATCTCGCCCAGGGCACGGCCCAGGCGGCTGAGAACATCACCGTCAAAATCGGAAGTACCCAGGAGATCACTGCCCGGGTCAGTGACGCCATCTCCCGGATCAGCACGGTCATGACAAGGATCAACCAGAATCAGGCGACCATCGCCAGTGCCGTCGAGGAACAGACGGCGACGACATCGGAGATCTCGCGCAGCGTCAGTGACGTCGCAGACGGATCCAGCCGTATCGCGGCGACGATCGGCGACATCGCCCAGTCCGCCTCCAGTACCGCCTCCAGCGCCACGGCGACCCAGCGCTCCGCCCAAGACCTCTCCCACTTGGCGCAACGGGTCCAGACCCTGGTCCAGGGATTCACTCTCTAGGGCGTTGGCCAGCAACGTTTGCCGGGTGAGCGACCTGCCGGAGCATGCGCGAGGTCGCCCCTGGACCAGCGCCTGATCGGAGCGAGGGTTCACGCGCGGGGCGGGCTCAACCACTCCCCGGCGAGGGCCCTTGCCCCGCAGACGACAACGAACTCGCCGACCAACGCATAGCCCACGTCCCCGCGGCCGACCACCCGAAGGGATCGAACCGCCCCGTCTGGTGACGGACGAACGCGGCCCCTGCTAGGACACGCCAGGTCACGAACCAACCGAACCGATCGGCTGGATCCCGCAGGTCCGGCGCACCTTCGCCTACCAGGACGCCGCGCACGGCATCATGAACGAGCACCACCTCATGATCGGTGAGTGCACGGACGCCGCCACGTATCAGCCCTCGGGCCCGGTGACCGCGCAGACGGCACAGACGAACGGCGTCCACCAGCGGCTCTTGTACTCCCAGGAGCTGTCCCGCGTCGCCCTGGAGCGCTGCCGCACCGCCCCCGAGGCCATCGAGCTGATGGGTGATCTGATCGACATCCACAGCCTGTACCCAGAGGCGAGACCCTCCTCGTCGCGGACCGGAACGAGGCGTGGGTGCTGGAGATGTGCGCTCTGCCCGAGGAGGAGCACCACTCCGCGTGGGTCGCGCAGCGGCTCCCCGCCGGCGAGGTGTTCGTCGCCGCCAACGAATTCCGGATCTGGACGATCCCCGACGAGCCCTCCACGAACTTCCGGTTCTCCGAGTCACTGCACGACGCGTTGCAGGTCATCGGGTGGTGGAACCCCACGGACGGCGCTGTCGACTGACTGCGCACGGTCAGCCCCGGGGAATACAACCACCCTCTACTACTCGCTGCGCCGGGTCTGGCGGGTGCTCGACCGGATCGCCCCGGACCTCGGCCTGAGCCCGTGGGCACCCGACGGGTACACCGATCAGTACCCCTTCTCCGTGCGTCCTCAGGCGAAGCTCAGCATCACACCGACGTGTTCGACCTCTACCGCGACCACTGCGAGGGAACCCCGTTCGACCTGATCCGGGGGACCGCAGCGGGCCCCTACGGCGATCCGACGCGGCTGGTCGGCCCGTACGACGGCAAGCAGAACAATCTCTCGAACGTCGAGCTGCGCGAGGCGTGGGAGCGTCCGATCTCCGTCTTCTATCAGGGCTTCACGACCGTCTGTCAGAGCCGCGACGAGAAGGAAGTTCCCGCAGCGACCTCGGGTCTGATCTGGTTCGGTCCGGGCGGGGAATCAGTGTGTGCAAGTGCTGTCGCGATCGCGACGGTGGTTGCACACACTGATTCCCCACTGTCCGCGAAACGGGTCCACGACCCGGTCGACCCATCCGTTGACGATCCGAATCCCCTCATCCAGGTCACGGACCGACGGACCCTCGTCGCGGGGGCGGTGCGGACCTCCGGATGAGCCTCGGCGATCAGGAATTGATCAAGGACAACCACGTCCTGGCCGCCGGAGGGATCACCGCCGCGATGCGCGCCGTCCGCGCCGCGAGCCCCGACGTGTTCTCCGAGGTCGAGTGCGCCGTCCTCGTCCTCCACTCCTGACGGTTCTCAGGGCGCTCGCGGTTCCGTCGGTTCAAACCGACACTGTGATGTCGGTTTGAACCGACGGAACCGCGAGTGGGGAGGTACGTCAGGGGGCGGCGTCGGCGGGCCGGTCGGTGACGAACATGTGCCCGGGGGCGTGGGTGATCGCGAAGGGGATGCGACTGTGGCGCAGGACGTTCTGCGGCGTCACGCCGCAGGCCCAGAACACGGGAACCTCGCCGGGGGCGACCTCGGCGGCGTCCCCGTAATCGGGCCGGGCGAGGTCGGCGATGCCGAGCGCGGCGGGGTCACCGACGTGGACCGGGGCGCCGTGGGCCCACGGAAGGGCCGAGCAGATCCGGACGACGTCGTCGACGCGGCCGGCGGGGATCGGACGCATCGAGACGACGAGGTTCCCGGAGAACACCCCGGCGGGCCGGCAGGGGCGGGTCGTGTCGTACATCGCGACATTGCCGCCGGTGGCGAGGTGCCGAAGAGGGATCCCGGCGGCGACGAGGACGTGCTCGAACGTGAAGCTGCACCCGAGCAGGAACGACACGAGATCGTCCCGCCAGGCACCGGTGACGTCCCCGGGTTCGGCGACGAGGTCGCCGTCCCGCCAGACGCGGTAGGCGGGCAGGTCGGTGCGCAGGTCGGCGCCGGGAGCGACGGACGGCGTCCACCGGCCCGCCTCGACGACGTCGACGATCGGGCACGGAGCGGGGTTGCGCACCGCGAACAGCAGGAAGTCGAAGGCGTGCTCCGCCGGGACGGCGACGAGGTTCGCCTGCTGGAACCCGTCGGCGAGACCCGCCGTCGTGCGGCTGCTCCCCGACCGGAACGAGGCCCGGACCTCCGACGGCGTGCTCACCGCGCCACCCCCGGCCCCGCGACCGGCCGGACGACGACGCCGGCGGCCTCCAGCGCCGCGCGCACCCGCCGGGCGAGGGTGACGGCCCCGGGCGAGTCGCCGTGGACGCAGACGGTGCGGACGGCGAGCGGGATCGGTTCGCCGTCGACGGTCAGCGCCTCCCGGCGGAGGACCATGCGCAGGCAGCGTTCGACGACCGTGTCCGGGTCGAGGACCATCGCCCCCGGAGTCCGGCGGTCGACGAGCCTCCCGCCGGGGGTGTACGCGCGGTCGGCGAACCCCTCAGCGGCGAACGCGAGGCCCGCCCCGGCGGCGGCCGACTCGACGTGTGAGCCGGGCAGTCCGACGACGACGGCATCCGGGGCGGCCGACCGGCAGGCGCGGACGACGGCGTCCGCCACCACGGGGTCTGCCACGGCGACGTTGTAGAGGGCGCCGTGCGGTTTGACGTGCGTCACGGCGGTCCCGGCGGCGCTGGCGACCGCCTGGAGGGCCCCGATCTGGTAGACGACGTCCGCCTCCAGTTCCTCCGGCGGGCACGTCACCGGACGGCGCCCGAAACCGCGCAGGTCGGCGTACCCGACGTGCGCGCCGACGGCGACCCCGAGCGCGGCGGCCCGCTCGCAGACCCGGCGCATGATCAGCGGATCGCCGGCGTGGAACCCGCAGGCGACGTTGGCGCTCGTCACGACGGACAACAACGCCTCGTCGTCACCCGCCTCCCACGACCCGAAGCCCTCGCCGAGATCGCTGTTCAGGTCGACGACCGGAGGGTCCCGGTCGTCGCGACCGTCGCGGACCGGCCGGTCAGAGGCCGAGGTAGGCACGGCGTACCTCCTTCGATTCGAGCAGTTCACGGGCGGGGCCGGAGTTCACCACCCGGCCCGCCTGGAGGACCACCCCCCGGGTGGCGATCGTCAGCGCGGCCCGGAGGTTCTGTTCGACGAGGACGACGGTCATCCCGTCGGCGTGCAGTCTCTCGATCACCTCAAGGACCCGCTCGACGAGGAACGGCGCGACGCCGAGCGACGGCTCGTCGAGGACGAGCAGCGCCGGGTCACGCATGAGGGCCCGGGCGATCGCGACCATCTGCTGCTCGCCGCCGGACAGCGTGTTCGCCCGCTGCCCGGCCCGTTCCGCCAGCACGGGGAACAGGTCGTGCACGTACTCGAGACGCCGCTCGCGGGCGGGACGGTCCTTCGCGCGGTGGTCCCCGAGCAACAGGTTCTGGCGGACCGTCAGGCGGCCGAAGAGCCGCCGGCCCTCGGGCACCAGGGACATTCCCAGACGGGCGACCTTGTGCGCCGGCATCCCCGTGATGTCCCGGCCCTCGAACCGCACCCGCCCTGACGTCGGCGCGTGCAGACCCGCCACCGACTTGATCAGTGAGCTCTTGCCCGCGCCGTTCGCGCCCACGAGGGCGACGAGCTCGCCCCGGAGCACCCGCAGCGACGCCCCCGCCAGGGCGACCGCGCCGGCGTAGTGCACATGGAGGTTCTCGACCTCCAGGATCGGTCCGTGCTGCTCACTCACCGCGCGCCCCCACCGTGCTGTTCGACGCCCCGCTGGACGGACCGCCACCGGATGTCCCGGAATCCTCGGCGGCGAACCGGCCGGACCCCAGGTACGCCTCGACGACCGCGGGGTCGGACACCACCGCGGACGGCGGACCCTCGCTGAGTTTCGCCCCCTGGTGCAGGACGACGACACGCTCGCACAACCCCATGATCACTTCGAGGACGTGCTCGACCATGACGATCGTCAGTCCCCGCCGGTGCAGACCGAGGATCGTCTCGACGGACCGGCGGCTCTCGGTCGGGGTGAGTCCGGAGAGCACCTCGTCGAGGAGCAGGATCCTCGGTTCCGTCGCGAGCGCGCGGGCGACCTCCAGCTGCTTGCGGGAGGCCGCCGTCAAGGTGGAGGCCAGCCGGTCGGCGACGTCGTCCAGCCCGAGTTCCCCGATGACGGCGTCCGCCGCCTGCGAGGCCGCGGAGCGGCTCCGGTGCCGCAGATGCGCCGCCGCGCGGACGTTCTCCCGGACGGTCATCGTCGGGAAGCCGCGCATCAGCTGGAACGTCCGCCCGACCCCCGCGGCGGCCGCACGGTGCGGCGGCCAGCCGGTGACGTCACGGCCCGCGAAGACCATCCGCCCGGACGTCGGGCGCTGATCCCCCGCGATCATGGAGAACAGCGTGCTCTTGCCGGCCCCGTTGGGCCCGATCAGGCCGACGATCTCGCCCTGTCCGACCGTCAGGTCGACGGAATCGACCGCGACCAGGCCGCCGAAACGCTTCGTGAAACCCTCGACCTCAAGGAGGCTCACCGGGTCCCTCCTTCGGTCATGACGTCCTCGGGCGGACCGGTGACAGCCTCAGGCCGACCGGCGACGTCCTCAGGCCGGCCGGTGACGCGACGGACGAGACGCCACAGCCGGGATCCGAGACCGACGATGCCGCCCGGCTCGACGAGGGTGACGAGAACGATCAGCGTTCCGTAGATCA
>JAUPKQ010000245.1 GCA_030837345.1 Actinomycetota bacterium
CCCCGCCCGCCCGCCTCTCTGCGGGAGCTCCAGGGCAGGCTGAACCACCCCTTGATCACTCTGGCGGCGGTCCGGCGACTCGACCTGCCGACGCTGCAGGTGCTCCAGGTGCTGTGCGCCCTGCGAGGACGTGCCACCCGGAAAGAGGCCCTCCCTCTGCTGGGCACCGGCCCCGGCAACGCTCCCGGGACCGTTGACACCCCCGCGACCGATCGGGTGGCGGCCCTCGACCGCGCGATCGCGACGCTGCGAGCCTGCGGCCTGCTCGCCACCTTGACGGACGAGGGCGACGCCGCCCCCAGCTCCGTCGTCCAGAGCCTGTGGCCGAGACCGCTCGGCCTGTCCGAGGACGTCGAGACCCTGGCGACCGGGCGGACCGTCGACCAGCTCCGGGAGACCCTCACCCGCCTGGAACGGCCCGCGGCCGGACGCAAGCCCGAACTGGTCGCCCGCCTGGTCGAGACCCTGCGTGACGGCGCGTTCGTTCGCCAGCTGGTGCAGGCGGCTCCCCGGGAGTTCACCGACCAGCTCGTCGACGTCGCCTTCGGCCGCTCCTCGGTCGACAGGTTCTCCTACGGCGCGACGTACTGGAGTAGCAGCCGGTCCCGGCTGTCGCCGTCCACCCCTGACGACCCGCGCACACGGCCGGTCGACTGGGCGGTCGCACGGTTCCTCCTCGTCGTCCGCCCCGAGGGGTACGGCCTGACGATGCCCTCCGAGGTCGCGCTCGCCCTGCGCGGCGAGGGCTGGACGACCCAGTTCGACCCGGCCCCGCCGCCCCTCACCTGGGCGGCACGCCCCGCGGAGGTGGTGGAGAGCGGAGCACTCGCCGCGGCGGCCACCGCCCTGCGCGGACTCGACGCCGTCCTCACGGCCGCCGGACGTCGCCCGCTCACCCCGCTGAAGGCGGGCGGCGTCGGGGTCCGCGAGCTGCGCCGTCTCGCCACCGACACCGGCCTCGCGACCGGTGAGGCGAGACTGTGCCTGGAGCTGGCGGCCCGCCTGCGCCTCCTGTCCATCGACGGCCGGGGTTACGCTCCGACCGCCGCCTTCGACGCCTGGAGAAGCCGCCCGTCCGCGGCCCGGTACGACGGCCTGCTGCGCGCCTGGAAGCAGCTGACGGTGTCCCCCGCCCTGGAACCGGCCGCGGCCTGGGATCCCCGAAGCCCCCAGGACTCCTCCCCCACGGCCCGGACCGCGGTCGGTTCCCTCCTCGCGGAACACCCCTTCCAGGCACCCGGCTCCCCCGACGCCCTGGAGAAGCGGCTGCACTGGCAGCTTCCCCTCCTGATCGGGACCGGGATCCACAGTGACACCGGTGGCAGGGGCGACGATGCCGCGGCTCAGGACACCGCCGAGCGCAGCCGGCTGATCCGCGCGGTCCTCACCGAGGCGGCCTGGCTCGGAGTCACCAGCGCCGACGCCCTCTCCCCCGCCGGGATGGCCCTGGTGACCGGCGGCGACGTCCGGGCCGCCGTCGGCGAGCGCCTGGGGGCCACCCGCGCGAAGGCCCTGGTGCAGGCCGACCTGACGGCGACTTTTCTCGGCGAGCCGGACACCGGCCTCGCCGCGTTCCTGGATCTGGCCGCCGACCGGGAGGGCCGCTCCACGGCGTCCGTGTGGCGCTTCTCGCCCGCGAGCGTCCGCCGGGCCCTGGACGCCGGGCACGACGCCGACGATCTGCTCACCCGGGTGAAGGATCTCGCCGACGGCGGGGTCCCCCAGCCGCTGGAGTACCTGATCCGCGACGTCGCCCGGCGCCACGGCGCGGTCCGCGGCCGGGCCGTCGCCTCCTACCTGCGCAGCGACGACGAGGCACTGCTCACCGAGATCGTCGCCGACCGGCGGCTGCGGGCCCTCGTCCTGTCCCGTATCGCCCCGACGGTGGTGATCAGCTCCACGCCGTGGCCGCAGACCGTCCAGGCCCTGCGCGCCGCCGGGTACGCGCCCGTCGAGGAGGACGCCCTCGGCGGGACCGTCGCCGCTCCCGTCACCGAGCACCGAGTCTTCGCCCCGGACGAAGATCTTGACGACTACCTGGACGACGACGTCCTCGACCTCGACCTCGAGCTCGAGCTCGATGACGGAGACGATTCGGACGCCCCCGTCGAGTCCTCCGGCCCGGCCGCCTCCGACCCGGACGTGGTCGCCGGTGCCCTTCTCGCCGGTGCGGACTCCCGCGGCGGCATGCTGCTCGACCTCGGCGGCACCGTTGTCGAGATCGGCGACCCCTCTGAGCTGCGCTTCCTCACCCGCTGAAACGCTCACTCACCGCAAGTGGCGCTTACATAACTGGAGTTATGATAACTCCAGTTATGCGGGAGGTTCATTGATGATCAACAAACCCTCAGGGATGTTCGATCGGGACTTCGAATGGCGGGCGCTCGAGGCGTTCGCCACCGATCCCGCTTCGGGCGCCCTCCTCGGCGTGGTCTCTGGACGGCGTCGTCAGGGCAAGACGTTCCTGCTCCGGGCCCTGTGCCAGGAGACCGGCGGGTTCTACTTCGCCGCCGACGAGGCCACCGACCGGGAGTCCCTCAACCGGCTGGGATCCGCCCTCGCGGACCACCTCGACGCACCCGCTCCGTTGACCTTCGAAACTTGGCACGGGGCGGTCGATGCGCTGCTCGCTCTCGGCCGGGATCGGAGGATCCCTGTCGTCATCGACGAGTTTCCGTATCTCGTGCGGGCGAACCCTCAACTGCCGTCGATCGTGCAGAACGCCCTGGCGCCCCTGCGGGCGGAACGCGAGAACAGCCGGGCCGGTCTGTTGTTGTGCGGGTCTGCGATGTCCTTCATGGGCCGGTTCCTCAGCGGAAATGCGCCTTTGCGGGGCCGGGCCAGCCTGGAACGGTCCGTCTCCTCACCGCCGCCGACCTCTACCGGGACGGCGGCGGCCGGTGAGCCCGCTCAGAAGATGACCTTGTGGGAGGACAAGGTGTCCCGGTAAACCTTCTCGCTGTTCTCCAGGAAACCCCAGGGGCTGTGGCACATTCGTCCCCGGCTCTGGGCGAGGTGGTAGCGGCAACGTGCCGTGTCCTCGCCGAGGAAATGCCAGGCGAACAGCTGGTGCGCCTCGGGTGCGTAGGGATGGGCCAACGCGGCGTCGCCGCCGGCCAGCCAGCGGTCGGCGCACGCGTTCAGGAGGGCCTTGTCACTGTCGAGAGCCTCGAACGGGCCCTCGGTCTTCGCCCAGCGCTCCAGCTGGGCTTCGACGAGGATGGCCCCGACCGGATCCCCGACCGGA
>JAUPKQ010000037.1 GCA_030837345.1 Actinomycetota bacterium
CCGGGAGTTCATCCACGGCCTGGGCCTGCCGGACGACGTCGAGCAGCGCCTTCTCGACCTGACGCCCGCCGGGTACACCGGCCTCGCCGACCGCCTGGTCGACGAGCTCGGCTGATCCCGCGAGAAGAGCGAACCCGACCGCCTCGCCCGTCCAGGGGGATCAGCGGGTCGCGTCTCTGGGTGATGACGAGTCGAGGGTGAGGCACGGCGCCGGCGACGTCAGCGATGATCCAGGTGGTGGAGACCTTCCCTCCGAAGTGAGCATCAGGCCGGTCGACGGTGGCGACTGCCTGTTGCCTTAACGTACCCGAAGGTGATCCGCTCACCACCGGGCAGATCCCGTTCGCCCTCTTTGCTTACCCTTAAGTGACATTGACCACGTTCAGGACTTCAGGCCTCCCCTCATCGGGTCCCCGCCACTTAACGTCTCTGCACAGTTACCGGGCCCAGAACGGCGTAACGCTGCGCCGACGATGAGGGGGCAGTCATGGAAGACCGGGATATCCTCGACTGCATACACGCCCTGGTGGCCCAAGAACGGCGACTGCGCGACGAGAGCGAGCGCGGCGACGTGCCCGAGGACGTCGAGCAGGAGCGGCTGACCGAGATCGGACAGAATCTCGCCCAGATGTGGGATCTGCTCCGTCGGCGGCGGGCCATGAGGGACGCGGGGCAGGACCCCGACGTGGTGGACATCAGGCCTTCGACCCAGGTGGACGCCTGCAGCCAGTGAGTCCGGAGGCCGCACGCGGCCCCAGGACGGTCCCGGTCCTCCGGTAGGGGGTGACCCCGCACCGGAGGCCGGGACTTCTCGTTGCCCGGAATACCTCCCCCTCGGGACAGGGTTCTCACGAGACGAGCGCCCAACCCGAAAGAGGCAGCAGTGATCACCACCACCCTCCACGTCTCCGGCATGACCTGCGAGCACTGCGTCAAGGCCGTCACCGATGAGATCTCGGCCCTGGACGGCGTCCGGTCGGTCACGGTCGGCCTCGTCCCGGGCGGGACGTCGGCAGTCGAGGTGCTGTCGACGGCACCGGTGCCCCTGGAGTCCCTGCGGGCCGCCGTCGACGAGGCCGGGTATGAGCTCACAGCAGGCTGAGGTCGATCTCGCCGTCGGAGGTATGACCTGCGCCTCCTGCGCCTCCCGGATCGAGAAGAAGCTCAACCGGATCGACGGCGTCCAGGCATCGGTCAACTACGCCTTGGAGACCGCTTATGTCCGGTACCCGGCGGGCCTCGACCCGGCCGAGCTGGTCGCCACGGTCGAGCGGGCGGGGTACACCGCGACCCTGCCGCAGCCTCCCTCCCCGGAGCCGGACCGCTCAGGGGCCGACCCGGCCGGTCCCGGGGCCCCGATCGCCCCCGCCGATCCCGGGGCGGAGCGACTCGACGCGCTCCGGCAGAGGCTGCTGATCAGCGCGGCCCTCGCCCTGCCGGTCGTCGTCCTGTCAATGATCCCGGCGCTCCAGTTCCGGAACTGGCAGTGGATCTGCCTGACCCTCGCCTCCCCCGTCGTCGTCTGGGGAGCCTGGCCGTTCCACCGGGCGGCCGTCACGAATCTGCGCCACGGCTCGACGACCATGGACACCCTCGTCAGCCTGGGGATCGGGGCCGCCTACGTGTGGTCGCTGTACGCCCTCCTCTTCACCGGTGCCGGTCTCAGCGGGGCGGAGATGGAGATGGGCTACGACCTGGGCCAGGACCTGTCCGCCGACATGCTCGAGATGTCGGAACTCGGGTCCGCCCACCTCTACCTCGAGGTCGCGGCGGCGGTGACCGTCTTCCTGCTCGCCGGTCGTTACGCGGAGGCCAGGGCGAAACGGCGATCGGGCGCGGCGCTGCGGTCGCTGCTGGAGCTCGGGGCCAAGGACGTCGCCCTGCTCCGCCAGGTCCCTGGCTCCTCCGAGGGCGGGCAACGGACCGTCGAGCAGCGGATACCCGTCGCCCGGCTCGCGGTCGGCGACGAGTTCGTCGTCCGGCCCGGGGAGAAGATCGCGACGGACGCCGTCGTCGTCGAGGGCCGGAGCGCCCTCGACGAGTCGATGCTCACCGGTGAGCCGATGCCGGTCGAGGTCGGTCCCGGCGACGCCGTCACGGGCGCGACGGTCAACACCTCCGGCCACTTGGTCCTTCGCGCCACCCGCGTGGGTGCCGACACCCGCCTGGCACAGATCGGCCGTCTCGTCACGGCGGCCCAGTCCGGCAAGGCAGACGTGCAGCGGCTCGCCGACCGCGTGTCCGCCGTGTTCGTGCCGGTCGTCCTCGTCGTCGCGACCCTCACACTGGTCACCTGGCTGGCGTTGACGGGTGACGTCACCGCAGCCTTCACCGCGTCGGTCGCCGTGCTGGTCATCGCCTGCCCCTGCGCCCTCGGCCTCGCCACCCCGACGGCCCTGCTCGTCGGGACCGGCCGGGGGGCCCAGCTCGGCATCCTCATCAAGGGACCCGAGGTGCTCGAACGCACCCGCCGCGTCGACCTGATCGTGCTCGACAAGACCGGCACGGTCACCGAGGGCCATCTGAGTCTCGTCGACGTCGTCCCGGCCCCGGGTGAGGACGCCGACGAGGTACTGCGGATCGCCGGTGCCGCCGAGACCGGCAGCGAACACCCCGTCGGCGTCGCCGTCACCGCCGCGGCCAGGGACCGGTTCGGCGAGATCCCCCGCGTGACGGACTTCGACTCGGAGCAGGGTCTCGGCGTCCGCGGCCGGGTGACAGCCCCGGGCCCGGGGACGCTCGACGTGAGGACGCTCGACGTGAGGACGCTCGACGTCCGGGTCGGCCGCCCCACCTGGGCGATCCCGCCGCAGGACCCCGGGGCCCCCGGCGCGAGCGGCCTGCCCACCGTGCTCACGGAGGCGATCGCCGGGGCCGAGAGCGCGGGACGGACCGTCGTCGTCGTCAGCTGGGACGGGACGCCGCGCGGGATCCTGGCCCTCGCCGACCGGCTGAAGCCGACCTCCGCCGCGGCGATCGCGGACCTGAGATCCCTCGGGCTGCGGCCGGTGCTCCTCACCGGCGACAACGAGCGTGCCGCACGGGCCGTCGCCACCGAGCTGGGTATCGCCCCCGACGACGTGGTCGCCGGGGTGATGCCCGAGGGCAAGGTGCACGCCGTCAAGGAGCTCCAGCAGTGGGGGCGGGCCGTCGCGATGGTCGGGGACGGCGTCAACGACGCCGCCGCCCTCGCGCAGGCCGATCTGGGCCTCGCGATGGGCACCGGCACGGACGTCGCGATCGAGGCGAGCGACATCACGCTGGTGCGGTCCGACCTCGGCGCGGTCGTGGACGCCGTCCGGCTCTCGCGCAGGACCCTGGCGACGATCAAGGGGAACCTCTTCTGGGCGTTCGCCTACAACGTCGCGGCGATCCCGCTGGCGGCTCTCGGGTATCTCAACCCGCTCGTCGCCGGGGGCGCCATGGCGTTCTCCAGCGTCTTCGTGGTGACCAACAGCCTGCGGCTGCGCGGGTTCAGGCCTCTTCGGGCCTGACCGGCGACGTCTCCCGGCGGATCGTCCGCGGGACGACGGCGCGGGCGAACCTCATCCGCTGCCCCGGCCGCAGCTGGGCGGCGAGGTCGACGTCGGCGTCCAGCACGGCCGCGACGACCGGGTACCCGCCCGTGACGGGATGGTCCGCGAGAAAGAGCACCGGGTATCCCCCCGGGGGAACCTGGACGGCGCCGCGCACGAGCCCTTCGCTCGGCAGCTCCGCCTGACGATGCGCCTCGTCGCGGGCCAGCACGGGACCGGTCAGGCGCAGCCCGACCCGGTCGGCGTCGGCGCTGACCCTCCAGCCGGAGCCCGGACCCCACAGATGGTCGAGGGCGCCGGCGGTGAGCCAGTCCACGCGGGGGCCCGGGACCGCGCGCAACACGACGACGTCCTCCGGCCCGGTCCACCCGGCGACCGGGACGACGTCCACCCGCGGCCGCTCCCCGGCGAGGGGGCCGGTCGCCGGCCCGACGGGCAGGACGTCCCCCGGCGCCACCGGCGAGGGGCCGAGACCGGCGAGGGTGTCGAAGGAACGCGAGCCCAGGACCGGCGGGACGTCGACACCGCCCCGGACGGCGAGATAGGCGCGCAGACCCGTCGCCGCCGTCCCCAGCGACAGCCGGCACCCGGCAGGCAGGTCGAGGACGGCCTCGCGGGGCACCGGGCGACCGTCGATCCGCACCGGGCAGGTGGCCCCGGTGACGGCGACGACGAGGTGGGCGGTCGCGACGACCTCCAGCCCGCCGATCAGGATTTCGAGGCCCGCCGCGCCCTCGGCGTTGCCGACCAGCCGGTTCGCCCGGCGCAGGGAGCGAAGATCCGCCGCTCCCGATCTCGTGACGCCGAGCTGGGCCCATCCGATCCGGCCGAGGTCCTCGACGAGGACCCCGGGTCCGGTCCGCTCGACCCGGAGCCGCCGGGGGCTCATCGGTCGTCCACGGGCGTGAACCTCACCCGGACGCCGGGCCGGAGCAAGGCCGGAGGGTCGGCGTCCAGATCCCAGACGTCGGCGTCGGTGTGACCGATCAGGCGCCAGCCCCCCGGGGAGACACGGGGGTAGACCGCGGAGTAGTGACCGGCGAGCGCCACCGCTCCGGCGGGCACCCGGATCCGCGGGGAGGGCAGGCGTGGCACCCGAAGGCGCTCGTCACCGCCGACGAGGTACCCGAAGCCGGGGGCGAACCCCACGAAGGCGACGGTCCAGGGGGTGCCGGAGTGCGCGCGGACCACGCCTTTCCGGCCGAGCCCGGTCAACCGGCCGACGTCGTCGAGGTCCTCGCCGTCGTACCGGACGGGCAGTTCGATCTCCGCCTCGGCCCGGACGGCGTAGTCCTCCGGAGGGGTGCCGACCACCCACTCCCGGACGGCGGCGGGAGAGATCCGTCGCGGATCGAACCGGACCAGGACGGTCCGTTCGGCGGGAACGAGATCCTGGACGCCGTCCGCCTCACCCCGCTCGCGTGAGGCGGTGAGGGCCGCGTGCCTGCGCACGACATCGTCGAGGCCTGGCAGCTCGACCATCCACGCGGTGTCCCCGAGCGCGTACAGCCGCACCGTCTCGTGACCGTTCCGCCGGACGTCGCCGTCAGGGGGCGAAAGACGCCAGCTCGACCCCCGCGCCCTCCAACGCCGTACGGACGCTGCGGGCGATCTCGACGGCGCCGGGGGTGTCTCCGTGGACGCAGATCGACTCGGCGGTGACGAGGACGACGGAGCCGTCCCCGGTGACCACCTCACCCTTGACGACCATCCGGACGGCGCGTTCGGCGATCTGGGCAGGGTCGAGCACGAGGGCGCCGGGGGCATCGCGGGGAAGCAGCTGCCCGGTGTTGTCGTACCCCCGGTCGGCGAAGGCCTCGCGCACGGATCTGATGCCGGCCTTCTCGGCCGCGGTCAGCAAGGCGGAGCCGGGCTGCCCGAGCAGGGCGAGCTCGCACCGGTTGGCGAGGGAGTAGGCGGCGACGGCGTCGACAACGGCCTGGGCCTGGCCTTCGTGTTCGACGACCGCGTGATAGAGCGCGCCGTGGGGCTTGACATAGCTGACACGGCTGCCCGCGAGACGGGCGAAACCGTCGAGGGCACCGAGTTGGTAGGTGAGGTCGTCACGAAGCTCGAACGGCCGGATGTCCATGAAACGCCTGCCGAACCCGACGAGGTCGCGGTACGACACCTGCGCTCCGATCGCCACCCCGAGGGCGGCGGCACGTTCCGTGGTCCTCCGGATGGTGGAGGGATCCCCGGCGTGGAAACCACAGGCGACATTGGCGCTGGTAACCACGGACAGCAACGTGTCGTCGTCACCAAGCTTCCACAGCCCGAACGACTCACCCACGTCGGCGTTGAGGTCCATGACTCCATCATCACGGTAGGAACGACTGGACTGCCGGGCGGTCCCCGTCGCCAGCCACCGGTCCGCGCGGTTCGCGGCTTCGTGACGATCTAGGAGATCACCCGCTTCCCGAGCTTACTCGACGAAAGGGTGAGCTGCCGAGATCCTGGCGATGACGTGCGGCGGAAGCGGTCCGCGAATCATCGGCGCCCTCGGGACGCGGCGTCCCGCCGGAGGACATCGGCCATCCGCCGTAGTGACGGTTATCACTCCCTCTGATCCCCCTCGGGATGATCCACGGCGCGTGGGAAGCCTGTCGGACGGTTGAGTCCTCCTGCTTCAGACGTGTCTTGTGTCATGAAATAGTGTGGAGATGTTGGGAAATTTGTCGTTATCAGTGTGCATGTGTTGCCTTTGTTCGGTTTCAACTGCCATATCCATCGGGACGCCATGGGTGCCTCGCGAGGGTCACCGCGGGAGCGGCGGGGGGATCCGGCCACCGGGCAGGCCTCTGAACAGGGACGGCACGGAGGAACAGCTCCGAGAACCTCGAAGAACCTCGAAGGCCGAGGTCCCGCAAGGGGCGTACAACCGGCCTTCGGCGAGGTATTTCGATGGGATCATAGGACGACTTGCAGTCACCCCCGCGTGGCACAATGAGCACAGCGGGTCATCCCACCAGCAGACCACAGAATCTTCGACTCTATGTAATTGCCTGAATACCCTAAGCGATGATGAGTCGAGAAAGATGGGCCCGCCGCTGCTTCCCGTCCAAACTTGTTGTCGAATGTGTCGTCGGTCTTTCGATTCTGGGGGTGATCGCGATTAGGCTCGACGTCGTGGTGACAGGCAAAGCGCACGCAGGCCGCGGGACTGCGTACGACGAACTGGAGCATGAACTCGCCGTGGTGATGCGGCGGGCTCGGGGGCTTTCCGGTGCACTGGCACGAGACGTCCACCCAGACGTGGACGCCTCGGCCTACGGCCTGCTCGCGCGTATCGACGAGGTCGGAAGCGTTCGAGTGACCGACCTTGCCAGCTATTTCAGTGTGGGGAAACCGACGGTCAGCCGCCAGGTCGCCCTGCTCGAACAGCTGGCGCTCGTCCAGCGGACGCAGAACGAGGAAGATGCCCGTAGCCGGCATCTTTCCCTCACCGATGCCGGACGGGCCGTCCTGGAAAGGGCGCGTGAAGCACGACGTGAACGGACACGGGCCACGCTCGAAGCGTGGACACCAGAGGAGGTCGCTCAGTTCGCGACCCTCCTCCGTCGGTTCAACGAAACCCTCTGAGCACCACGTATCACCCTGATCGGATCCGCGCCGAGACCCCGCGCGGATCCCTCCCGTTCCCGGGAGAAGGCTTCATTCCCCGTTTGACCAGTGCCGTCGCGGGGCGGTCGTGGTCAGGCGGTGGCGGGGAAACCGATCGGTCGGCTTCCAGGTCCCCCGGGTGGGCGCGGTCTTTGTTGCGACCGTGGAAGTATTTGTCACCGTCATCTTCGGTGTCGTCGTCCTCGGTGTCCCGGCGGTCTTCTGAGCGGTCTTCTGGGCGGAACACCACTGCCGGGCGCCTTGTGCGCTCACGTCCTGGTCACGCAGCACGAAGGACGGTGCCGAGCCGGACGAGACCGCGGCGGCACAGCGCTTCTGGAAGCTCGCCGCACTCATCTCCTCGACGTACTCGACGTCCAGAACGGTGGAGTACGCCCGGGTGTATTCATCGCACTCGTCGTAGAGCAGACAGGACTCGGCGAGCGCGAAATCGAACGGTGCCCGCCCGGCGAGATCGGCCGCGTTCTTCTGCGCGGTCGCCAGTCCGAGACCGTGGGCGACACCGATCAGTTCCCGCACGTAGGCGATGTTGTCGTCCACGGCAAGGCCGCCCTTGCTCCGCTCGTAGCTGTCGAGGTTGTCGAACTCCACGGCCGCGAAGCCCTTCGACGCGCACGTCCGCAGCACCGGAGTGAAAGCTGCGACGAGATCGGCCTTGCGCGAGCGGGTGTCCAGCATGTACTCGCCCGGCCAGTTCGGGTCCTCGACGTAGGATCCTCCGGCCCGGAGCCAGAACGCCTTCAACGAGCGGTCCCCGGGCTGACTCTGAAACGCATTTACGTAGCAGATGTTGTAGAGCCCGCGCCAGGCTTCCTCCCCGTTGTCACGGCTCACCACGGCCGGGGCGGGGGTGTACTCCGTCGTACCGCCGATCTGGTAGTCCCAGCGCGCGCCGGCGGCCGGCGCGGCATAGCTCACCGACGCCGAGTTGACAGCGGCGTTTCCGGCGGCCGCGACAGCTCCGAGGAGCACGACCGCCGTTCCGACGACCGCTCCCGTCCGATTGATCCGCCCTATCCGCATGGTGGTCCTCTCCTGTCCGGGAAATTCCGTCGTCCTCCGATCGTGCAGAGAACGTCATGACGCTTTGCTGACATAACAGTCCGATGACTCCCCTGTAAGACTGCATTGACGTGCGATGATGCGTTTACGTCAGGTTCGGGCGGATGGTCGCTGGACACGGTCCGTGACCAGGTTCCGCCGCTGTCGGGGCGTCCTCCCTCCCCGCCATACTGACGGCGTGCGCGTGCTGCTGCTGGACGACGACGCGCAGCTGCGGGCCGACGTCGCCCGGCAGCTGCGGCGGGCCGGAATGAGCATCGACGAGGTCGCCGACCTCGCAACGGCCGACGAACACCTCTGCGTCACCCCGTACGACGTCGCCGTCCTCGACCGGTCGTTGCCGGACGGCGACGCGGCGACGATGCTCGCGCGGCTGCGGGAGAACGGCCTCGCCGTCCCGGTGATCTTTCTGACCTGCCACGACGACGTCGGTGACCGGATCGACGGGCTGGACGCCGGAGGCGACGACTACCTCGGCAAGCCGTTCGCGATCGGGGAGCTCGTCGCCCGGATCCGCTCCCTGGCACGACGGACGGCCGCGGTACGCCCCCCGGTGCTCGCCCTCGGCGACCTCAGGGTCGATCTCGCGCGGGCGGCCGTCACCCGGGACGGCCGGCCCGTGACCCTCACCCCGAAGGAGTACAGCCTCCTGGAGCACCTCGTCGGCAGGGCCGGGCAGGTCGTCTCCCGGCAGGAGCTGCTCGAACACTGCTGGGACGAGTACGAGGAACCCTCGTCCAACGTGATCGAGGCGAGGATCGCCCGGATGCGCGCCAAACTCGGTTCGCCGCCTCTCGTCCACACGGTGCGCGGCACGGGCTACCTCGCCGCCGTCCACCCGTGAGCCGTCCGGGAACCGGTCACGGGGCGGCGGCCGGTCTTCGGCGCCTGCGGTTCCGGCTGACCGTCGTCTTCGCGACCGCCGCGGGCATCGTGCTCGTGTTGTTCGTCCTGCTGCTCCTCATCACGAGCACCACGCTGGAGCGGACGCTTCAGGAGTCCGAGCTCGCCGGTGCCGCCGCCCGGGCCACCGCGCTGATCTACGACGACGAGACGACGGGGAAGACACGGGTCGACGGCATCGTCGACGACTCCCTGGCGTCGAGCGGATCGCCGCTCCTCGTCCAGGACCGAAGCGGGAAGGGCGCCGCGGCGGTGCTGCTGGAGATCGGAGGACCGGACCGCGGCCCGGCCCTGGCCCTCGCGCGCCGGGCGGCGGGAGGCCGGTCGGACGACCCGGTGTTCGGCACGGTCACCGTCGGCGGCGAGGCACGGCCGGCCGTGGCGATGCTGTGGTGGCACGAGGACGACGAACCCGGCGGAGCCGTCGTCGTGGTCGCGGCCCGGACCCTCCGCCTGACGAACAGCGGCCTGCTCGTCCCGGCCGCCGGAGGCGCCGTCGCGGTGCTCGTGCTCCTCGCGGCCGTCTGCTGGCTCGTCGCCGGGAGGAGCCTGCGGCCGGCGGCCGAGGCCCTGGCCGACCGTGAGCGCTTCCTGTCGACGGCCGCCCACGAGCTCCGTGGACCGGTGGCCCGGCTGCGGGCGGGGGCAGAGGCCGCCCGCCGTCTGACAGGCCCGGAGGACCCCGTCCGGGGCGCGCTGAACCAGCTGGTCACGGTGGCGGACAGCGCCACCCACGTCGTGAGCAACCTCCTGCTCGCGACGCGCGCGGAACACGGCGACATCCCCGTCCGCCGCCGGTCCGTCGACCTCGCGGCGGTGGCGGGCGAACTCGAACACACCTATCCCTCGGTCGTCGTCGACGTCGTCGAACCCGTCGTCGTCGAGGGTGACCCCGCGCTGCTGCGCCACGCGATCAACAATCTGGTAGACAACTCGATCCGGCACGGACGCGTCGGGGACGTGCTGCCGTCCTGCGAGGTCGTCGTCCGGCGTCACGACGGCCGGGCGATCGTCACCGTCCTCGACGACGGCCCGGGTTTCCCCCCGGACGTCGACGTGCTCGCCCGGTACGCGGTGGGGGCGAGCGGGGGCACAGGGCTCGGCCTGCCGCTCGTCGCCTGGATCGTCGAACAGCACGGCGGCCGGCTGGACCTCGGGGGCCGGGCGAACGGCGCCGGGGGGCCGTCGGGAGCGACCGTGCGGATCGAGCTGCCGTTGGGGAGGGCGAACGCTCAGGTCGCCATGTCGACGAACCGCGAGTAGTGCCCCTGGAAGGCGACGACGATCGTGTCTGTCGGGCCGTTGCGGTGCTTGGCGACGATGAAGTCGGCCTCACCGGCGCGGGGGGACTCCTTCTCGTAGACGTCCTCACGGTGCAGAAGAATGATCATGTCGGCGTCCTGCTCGATCGACCCGGACTCACGAAGATCGGACATCTGCGGTTTCTTGTCCGTCCGTTGCTCGGGACCACGGTTGAGCTGGCTCAACGCGATCACCGGGACCTCCAGCTCCTTCGCGAGGAGCTTCAGGGCCCGGGAGAACTCCGAGACCTCCTGCTGACGGCTCTCGACCTTCTTGCCCGAACTCATCAGCTGCAGGTAGTCGATGACGACGAGCTTGAGGTCGTGCCGCTGCTTGAGGCGACGGCACTTCGCCCTGATCTCCATCAGGGCCATGTTGGGGCTGTCGTCGATGAACAGCGGCGCGTCGCTGATGTCGCCCATCGTCCGGGCCAGCCTCGTCCAGTCCTCCTCCCGCATGGTGCCCTTGCGCATGTTCTGGAGGGGGATGCGCGCCTCGGCGGAGAGCAGGCGCATGACGATCTCGTTCTTGCTCATCTCCAGGCTGAACATCACGGAGGCCATGCCGTGGTGGATCGCCGCCGACCTGGCGATGTCGAGAGCCACCGTCGACTTGCCCATCGCCGGCCGCGCCGCGATGACGATCATCTGGCCCGGGTGCAAGCCGTTCGTCAGACGATCGAGGTCGACGAAACCGGTCGGGACGCCCGTCAGACCGTCCCCCCGGCTGCTGGACGCCTCGATCTCGTCGATCGCGCCCTCGATGATGTCACCGAGCGGGGCGTAGTCCTCGCTGGCCCGTCGCTCGCTGACCTTGTAGATCTCGGCCTGGGCCGCGTTGACGATCTCGTCGACGTCGCCGCCGTCCGTCGCGTAGCCCAGTTGAACGATCTTGGTCCCGGCGGAGACGAGACGCCGGAGCACCGCGCGCTCCCGCACGATCCGCGCGTAGTACCCGGCGTTCGCCGCCGTCGGGACCGACGACAGCAACGTGTGCAGGTAGGCGGGCCCGCCGACCCGGCCCAGCTCGCCCCGCTTGGTCAGCTCGGCGGCGACGGTGACGGCGTCCGCCGGCTCCCCCCTGCCGTACAGATCGAGGACGGCCTCGAAGACGAGCTCGTGAGCGGGACGGTAGAAATCCCCGCCCCGGACGACCTCGATGACGTCGGCGATCGCGTCCTTGGACAGGAGCATGCCTCCCAGCACGCTCTGCTCGGCGGCGAGATCCTGCGGAGGAGTACGGCCGTAGTCCTCCGACGGGGAGGTGGACACAGCCTCAAGATCCGTCAACGACACGTGCCGTCACCCCTCCCACCGCGGTCGCGACTGTGCCGTCCCGCCCGAACCGACGCGCCCGGCGCAGGACATGACATACCGGAGCCAGACCGTAGGCCGAGTCCGCGACAACTCAAAACCGAGGATGTGGGCAGACTGGGCACAACCGGCCCCATGCTGTGGAGAAGCGGTGGAAAAGTTCTGCCACAATCCACAGATTGTGGAAAAACCTGGGGACGGCGCACGAGGGGGGCCCGCATCAGCGCAGGTCAACACGCCTAGCGTTGTCCACCGGGCTGTGGATGAAAAGTCCTCCGCGTGTCGTCCCTCCAGCGTGTCGCACGCAGGCCCCGGACGGCGACGCGCCGTCCGGCCCCACCGTCACGACCGGCCGACCCACCGCCACGACCGTCCGAGAACCGGAGGTAGCCCTACGTGAGACCCCCCGGAGCCCGCCCCGGTCCGGCGGAACGCGAGATCCTCTCCCTGGCGGTCCCGGCCTTCGGAGCCCTCGTCTCCGAACCGCTCTTCCTCCTCGCAGACTCGGCCATCGTCGGAGCTCTCGGTACCGAACCGCTCGCCGGGCTGGGGATCGCGGGCGCGGTGCTCGCGACGGCCGTCAACCTCTTCGTCTTCCTGGCCTACGGGACGACGGCCTCGGTCGCCCGGCGATCCGGGGCCGGAGACCTGCGAGGCGCCCTGGCGCAGGGCGTCGACGGCCTGTGGCTGGCCACGGGCCTCGGCATCCTCGCGTCCGCCCTGACGGGCCTGGGCGCGCCCGCCCTCGTCGGCCTGTTCGGCGCGGGACCGGCCGTCAGCGCCCAGGCCGTGGCGTACCTGCGCTGGTCCGTTCCCGGCATGCCGGGGATGCTCATCGTCCTCGCGGCGACCGGCACCCTGCGCGGCCTGCGCGACACCCGCACCCCACTCGTCGTCGCGTCGGCCGGCGCCCTGGTGAACGTGGTGCTCAACCTGCTCCTCGTGCACGCCGCCGGGCTGGGGATCGCCGGGAGCGCCATGGGCACCTCGCTCACCCAGCTCGGAATGGGAGCGACGACGGCCGCGGTCGTCGTCCGGGCGGCACGCCGCGAAGGGGCGCCCCTTCGCCCGGACCTCGCGGGGATCCGGGCGAGCGGGACGGCGGGCATGCCCCTCCTCGTGCGCACCCTGGCGATGCGGGCCTCGCTGCTTCTCACGACGTACGTCGCGACGCGCCTCGGCCCGGCGCCCCTCGCGGCCCATCAGGTGACGTCGTCGGTGTGGACACTGCTCGCCCTCGCCCTCGACGCCCTGGCGATCGCGGCCCAGACGCTGACCGGGCGGGCGCTCGGCGCGGGCGACGTCCCCCGCGCGCGGGACGCCACGCGACGGATGGTGCGGTGGGGAGTGTACGGAGGCGCGGTGGGGATGATCGGGCTCCTGGCCGTCCGAGGCCTGCTGGGACCGCTGTTCTCGCCCGACCCGAAGGTCCGGGAGGCCCTCGCCGCGGCCCTCGTCGTCGCCGCCGTGACACAGCCGCTCGCCGGGTACGTGTTCGTCCTGGACGGCGTCCTGATCGGTGCGGGCGACGGCCGGTACCTGGCGGCGACCGCGACCGTCCAGCTCGTGGTGTACCTGCCGCTCGCGCTCGCGGTCATCTGGGCGGCGCCGCGCGGGACCGCCGGGCTCGTCTGGTTGTGGATCACCTTCGCCGGAGGCTGGATGGCGACGCGGGCGTTCTTCCTCGGACACCGGATCCGCGGGTCGGACTGGATCGTCGTCGGTCCGGGGTGACCACGAGGGGAACGCCCGGGACGACGGTCCGTCGTCCCGGGCGTTCCCAGGGGAAGGACCCGGAAAGGGGCCCTTCGAGGTCCTACTTCGCCGCGAGGACCTGGAGCACCAGGCTGGCCTGGACCTCCGGGTGGATGCGGATGAGCACCTTGTACTCGCCGACGGTCTTGATCGGCTGCGCCAGTTCGATCTTGCGGCGGTCGACCTTGCCGCTGCCGGCGGACTCGACGGCCGTCGCGATGTCCGCGGGAGTGACCGCCCCGAACAGACGGCCGCTGCCACCGGCGCGCACGGTGAGTTTCACCGGGCGGGACTCCAGCTTCGAGCGGAGCTGCGCGGCCTCCTCCACCGAGGCGACCTCGCGGGCGACGCGGGCCTTGCGGATCGAGGCGACCTGCTTCTCGCCGCCCTTGGTCCAGGCGACGGCGAGACCGCGGGGAACGAGGTAGTTACGGCCGTAACCGTCCTTGACCTCGACCACGTCGCCGGGGGTGCCGAGGCCGGTGACCTCCTGGGTCAGGATGAGCTTCATCGTCGTCGATCCCTCTCAGCGGGCCGAGCTCGAGTACGGCAGGAGTGCCATCTCGCGCGCGTTCTTCACGGCCTTGGCGATCTCACGCTGCTGCTGCACCGAGACACCGGTGACCCGGCGGGCACGGATCTTGCCGCGGTCGGAGATGAACTTGCGAAGGACGCTGACGTCCTTGTAGTCGACGCGCTCGACGCCTGCGGCCTTGAGCGGGTTCTGCTTCTTCTTGGGCTTGCGAACAGGTGGCTTCGCCATCGTGGTGCTCCTCCTTCGGGGAGCCCGGGCCTCGCCCGGGATGGTTGGTGACCGGTCGAGCGGAACGGCCGGTCACCGGAATCGGTGGATCGGGGACTGATCAGAACGGAGGATCTTCGGTGGAACCGCCGAAGGCGCCGCCGGAAGACGGAGCGGGAGAACTGGTGGCCCAGGGGTCGTCCGCCGGCTGGGAGTTGCCGTAGCCGCCTCCACCACCGCCACCGCCGCCGCCGCCGTAGTTGCCGCCACCGCCACCGCCGCCGCCGCCGAAGTTGCCGCCGCCACCGCCGCGGGAGGCCTTGGTGACCTTCGCGGTGGCGTAACGCAGCGACGGGCCGACCTCGTCGACCTCCATCTCGACGACCGTCCGCTTCTCGCCTTCCTTCGTCTCGTAGGACCGGCTGCGGATCCGGCCGCTGACGATGACTCGGGTGCCGCGCTGCAGCGATTCCGCCACGTTCTCGGCGGCGTCACGCCACACCGAACAGCGCATGAAGAGCGTCTCGCCGTCCTTCCACTCGTTCATCTGACGATCGAACGTGCGGGGGGTGGACGCGACGGTGAAGTTGGCGACCGCTGCCCCGGACGGCGTGAACCGCAGCTCGGGATCGCTGGTCAGGTTACCGATGATGGTGATGACGGTCTCGCCGGCCATCAGTCCTCCGTTTCGTCACCGGACGTCGGGCTGTCCGGTCTGGGGCCCGGCAGGGGCTCACCAGAGAACTCAGCGAGCGTCGGGCCGGATCATCTTGGTGCGCAGGACGGACTCGTTCAGGTTGAGCTGGCGGTCCAGCTCCTTGGCGACGTCGGGCTCGGTGGACAGGTCGACCACCGCGTAGATGCCTTCGGTCTTCTTCTTGATCTCGTAGGCCAGCTTGCGCCGGCCCCAGATGTCAACCTTCTCAACCGAGCCGCCGCCCTTGCGGACGACATTGAGGAACTTCTCGAGCGACGGGGCGACGGTCCGCTCCTCGAGATCCGGGTCAAGGATGACCATCAGCTCGTAGTGACGCATGCGGGAACCCACCTCCTCTGGTCTTGACGGTCACGGTCTCTCCGTGACAGGAGGGCTGGTGCGTCGTTCGGAACCGGGGTCGACCCGCCTGGTGCCGGCCGACTCCGTCCGAGTCGGGCACCACACTAGCGGCGCCGGACGCCCAGGCCGAAATCGTCGTCCACAGGGTGCCCCGCGACGCCGGGCCCGGCCAGCCGGCTCACACCACCCGGACGACGAGAGCGTCGGGCGCTCCGTCGAAGACCCCTCCCTGCGGGTCGTCGGCGCGGACGGACCCGTCCGGAGGAACCCGGACGGGGTCGGTCACGGGCTCCCGCATCGCCCGGACGGCGGTGAGCATGAGCCAGGCGATACCGCCCAGCCTCGCCAGGAGCAGGACGAGGTACGCCCCCGAGGGCAACCCCTTGTTCGCATCGCTCGACGCGGCGATGTAGAGCCAGACCCCCACGAAGTACGCGACCTCGGTACCCGCCCACACCAGGTGGTCCCGCCAGCGGAACCCCGCGAGCGCGACGAGCGGCAACAGCACCAGGGACGCCTGGACCGGTACCGACTTGGTCACCATCAGAGTCCCCGCGACGGCGAAGAGAGCCAGGTGGACCAGCCGGGGCCGGGACGCGGTGCTCAGGCCGAGTACGAACGTCGCCACGGCGACGACGGCGAGAGCGACCAGGACGCCGAGAGTGGCCGCCCAGGGGCTGACCCCGCCGCCGGAATACCAGATCTTGCTCAGGATCCCCGACCGCTTGAAGATCGTCGGCTCGCTCTGCCCGAGGAGCTGGGGGATCAGCCAGATCGATCCGTACCCGGGCCCGGTGAGACGCCAGGCGCGGTAGGACTCCAGCACCCCGCCGGTCGTCCCCGGCATCAGCAGGAGGCGCAGGCCGATCCACGTCGCGCCGGCGGGCACGAGGTACCGGAGGGAGGCACGCCAGTTCCCCGTGCGGGCCGTCAGCGCGAGGACGGCGATGAGGACCGCCGCGAGGATCGGCCGGGTCGAGATCGCCAGGCCGATCAGCAGACCGCCGAGGATCTCCCGGCGACGGCTCCAGGCCAGGACGGACCCGGCCGTCAACGCGACCGCGAGCAGGTCGTACGAGAGCAGGCCGACCGTCACGAGGACAGGGGCGAGGGCGAGATGCGCGGCGTCCCAGGGGCGCCGTCCGGACGCCGCCACGACGCAGGCGATCGCCACCGCGAGCGCGGCGACCATCAGCAGGGCGGACAGGTCGAAGAAACGGCGGGCGGCGAAGAGCCCGTCCCCGGGGGCGAGCCTGGCGACGAGCCACATCGCGGCGGAGCTGAGCGGGGGCTGCCCGAGACCCTCCGGGCCGACGGCGTCGACGAGGCTCGGGCCGTCGGGCCGGCCGAGTCCCGCGCTGCCGTGCAACACCGCGGAGTCGCTGTAGCAGGCGTGCCAGAACTGGTCGGGTGTGCTCCAGCCGTCAGCGCGGCAGTGCTCTTTCTGGAGGACCCCCAGCCCGAGGACGACGCCCGCCAGCACGACGAGCACACTGATGATCCACAGACGCCCTCCGCCCGGCCCGAACCGGCGGGCGCCGACTCTCATCCTGGTGCCCGCCGGGCCCCCGATGACGGCGCTGGCCGCCCGGACGACGGCGTCGGTCCGGCTCGGCAGGACCAGGGTGCTCACCGTCCCCCCGCCGCCGTCCGTCGCACCGATCTGGTCGGGGCGGTCCTTCGCGTCCTCCCGCTCACCTTCGCCGTGCACGCTGCCGACCTGCCCCCTTCGTCGCGACCCGGACCGCCCTGGGCCTCAGCTGCTCCCGGAACGGACCGTCCCGGTCATCATTGATCGTTTCCGGCCGTCCCCTGGACACCGGGTCGGAGAGTGCTGTTGTTGCTGTTGTTGCCCTCGTTGTTGCTGTCGTTCCCCCCGCCGTTCCCGTCGCCCGGGGTCTCGCCGTTCCCGTCGCCCTGGGTCTCGCCGTTCCCGTCGCCCTGGGTCTTGGCCGGGTCGTTCCCGCCGTTCTGGTCGCCGTTCGCGCCGTCGGGGTTCTGACCGTCACCATTCTCGCCGTCCGGGCTCTGACCCGGGCCTTCGCCGCCCGGAGTCGGCTCGGTGCCGTCCGGTCCGGTGCCGTTCTCACCCTCCGGGGACGGCGAGGCGACCGGTTCGGGGTTGTTCGGCACGCCGACGTCGGCACGCTCGGGGAAGTCGATCTTCGGTTGGCCCTCGAGCGCCGACTGCATGAACTTCGTCCAGATGCGGACCGGGAAGTCACCACCGGTGAGGTCCTTGCCCTTGTACGGTCCCCACCCCTTGACGATGTCCGCCGACATGCCGTCCGCGCCGACACGGTGCATCGCGACGACCGTCGTCAGCTGAGGCGTGTACCCGGCGAACCAGGCGGCCTTCGTCGCGCGGCCCGTCGTGCCGACCGTTCCGGTCTTGCCCGCGACGGGACGGCCCACCCGGGCCGCGTACTTGGCGGTCCCGGACTTGACCACCTGTTGCAGGGCGTAGGTGGTGTCGGCCATCACGTCCTTGGAGAACTGCTTCTTCGCCTCACGCTCACCCTGGGGGTAGATCACCGCTCCGAGGGGCGAGACGATCTTCTCGATGACGTAATACGGGCGGTACGTCCCCTCGGCGGCGATGGTGGCGTAGGCGTTCGCCAGGTCTACGACGCGGGGAGTCCCGTTGCCGAGGGAGTTCGAGACCTCGTTGCCGATCGCCTTCTTCGGCAGGCCGGCGCGGAGGGCCACGTCCCGGGTCCGTGAGCCGGTGCCCTTGCCGATCTCCTCGTTGAGCTGGGCGTAGACGGTGTTGTACGAGTGCGCCGTCGACTTGACGAGGTCGGACATCCCGCCGCCCTCATTGCCATAGTTCGTCACCTTGTTGGAACCGGAGGACACCGATCCCTCCTTGTAGGTGTACGGGCTACGACTGTCGTACCGGCTGCGCAGGCTGATCCCGTCGCTGCCGTTCTTCGACTCCCCCTCGAGGGCTGCGACGAGCGTGAAGACCTTGTACGTCGATCCCGCCTGCGGCATGTCCTGGCTGGCGGCGCTCTGGGACCGGGTACCGTCGCCGCCGTAGATCGCGCGGACCTTGCCCGTCGTCGGATCGATGGAGACCAGCCCGACCTGGGTGCCCGGCGTCCACGAACTGCGCGGCCCCATGCCGATGCTCTTGTCCTGGACCGCCTTGACTGCCGCGTCGATCAGTTTGCGGTCGAAGGTGGTGTAGATCTTCCACCCGGAGCGGATGACCTCCGACATGTTCATCCCGTTGCGGGACAGTTCGTCGACGACCATCTGCTCGAGGTAGACGGTCTGGTCATCGGCCCGGTGCTTCTTGTTCACGATCTTGTTGGGCTTCGGCGGGGTCTTGAGCTCGGCGGAGGCCCGTTGTTCGGGAGTGAGTTTGCCCAGCTCGACCATCGTGTTGAGGACGTAGTCGTACCGGAACTGGAGCTCCGCCACCTCGGCGGGGTTCTTCGGGTCGATGTTCGAGAAGTACTCCGGACGCTGGATGATCGTCGCGAGATAGACACCCTCGGGGAGGGTCAGTTTGTCGACGCTTTTGTCGAAGTACGCCTGCGCCGCCATCTGGATGCCGTAGGCATTGCGCCCGAAGTAGATCGTGTTGAGGTAGTCGGTGAGAATCTTCCCCTTGTTGGGGGCCTGATTACTGATCTTGATGGCGATGAAGAACTCTTTGATCTTCCGGGACACGCTGCGTTCGCTGCCGACCCGGGAGTTCTTCACGTACTGCTGGGTGATCGTCGATCCGCCCTGGGTGTCCCCTCCGCTGATGTTCTTCCACACGGCCCGCGCGAGGCCCATGACCGAGACACCCTTGTTGCTGTAGAAGGTCTTGTCCTCCGCGGCGATCACCGCCCACTGGACATGCTGGGGGATCTTGGAGACGTCGACGATCGTCCGGTTGCCCTCCCGCTGGGAGAACCGGGTGAGGGGCGAACCGTCGCTGTAGTAGACCGTCGTCGCCTGGGCCTCCGTGGCCGACATCGGCGGCGGGACCGAGGTCATCGCGTAGGCCGTCAGCAACGTCGCGACCATCAGGGCGACGATCGTGACGATGACCGTTCCGGTGAACTTCCACGAGGGGATCCAGCGCAGGACACCGCTCCGATTCTGACGGGGATAGTCGATGAGGCGACGCGGGCCCTCGGCGGTGCGGGCGGAGCCTCGGGAGGAGTACTCCCGGGAGGCTGACCGCCCTGCCGGAGGAGGTGCCGACATCGGTGCCGGTCCGAGCAATGTCTGGGAGTACAGCTGGCCACCCTGCCCGTCGGGACCCGGTTGCACCTGCTGCCGGTGACCCTGCTGACGCCGTCCGGGAGGCTGACCGCCGGGCTGGCCGCCCGGGCGGCCGGACGGGGACGGGCCACGCCCGGCGGACGGGTACCCCGGCAGCCCCTGGACCGGACGGCCCTGACCACCTCGGCCGCCCTGTCCCTGACCGCTCTGTCCCGAACCGCCCTGCCACTGGCCGCCGTGCCCCTGGCCTGACGTGCCTCGGGGCTGCTGTCCATGATCTGCCGGAGCCTGCCCTCGCGAGGGGTACGCCGGGCGTCCCCCGGAGGGCTGCGCCGGGTCCCGGCCCGGCCACCCACCCGGAGAAGAAGGCTGGACGTGCGGGTTGCCCGGCGAGTCGTTTCGTCCTGCCACGTTCCTCGACCCCTTGCTCATCGACGTGTGCGACCCGGGCTACCGGGCCGAGGCCGTTCGGCGACTCTCCCGACCGCCCGACCAGTATGGGCCCGTGCCGGGCCACAGACTCAATCGCTTCGCTCATCCTGCGGCAAAGTCCCAGGAAGCGCCCCTGCCGAAGCCTGTTCAGCCCTCACCCGGTTGTCCTCTTGTGGTCTTGACAGTTGGTGCCTATGGTCGACATGTATCGGGCCGATACATCGACTCGATGTAACTGGGCGATGTAACCACCCGAGGTAATCCACGGGAGGTCGGCGCTCTGGCTCCGGCACCTGACCGGGGTGCGTGTCTTCGGGGAGGAGCAGCAGGGTGTCCCGTCGGTCCGACGTCTTGGAGCTGGCCGTGCTCGGCATCCTTCTCGATGCCCCCGTCCACGGTTACGAACTCCGCAAGCAGCTGAACGCCCTTCTCGGAACGATGCGCGCGCTGTCCTACGGCACGCTCTACCCGACCTTGAAATCCCTTCTCGCCCAGGGCCTGATCCGTGAGGCGGGGGCGGACGACGGCACGGCACCCGCGCTGGCCGGCAAGCGGGCGCGGATCGTGTACGAACTGACGGCGGAGGGAAAGGAGCGTTTCCAGACCCTCGTCCGGTCTCCCGGGCCCTCGGCGTGGGAGGACGAGAACTTCGGCGTCCACTTCGCCTTCTTCGCCCGGACGGACGCAGCCAGTCGCCTGGAGATTCTCGAGGGACGGCGCAGTCGTCTCCAGGAGCGGCTGGAAGGTGTCCGTCAGTCGATGGCACGCACCCGGGAGCGTCTGGACCGGTACACGCTGGAACTCCAGCGCCATGGCCAGGAGTCCGTCGAGCGCGAGGTGCGCTGGCTCACCGAGCTGATCGACAGCGAGCGCGCGGGCAACATGACGCACCTCGTCGACCCAGACAAGAGCGTTCCGCCCGGCTGACGCCTCTCCCATCCGCCGACCGGCAGATCCACCACGAGATCGCGTCCCCCGCGCCTTCTCATAGCGTTCCGCATGATCACTTCGAACCCCCAAGGAGCAAGGAATGGCTTCCGTCCGAGTCGCCGTCGTGGGCGTCGGCAACTGCGCCTCTTCCCTCGTCCAGGGCGTGCACTTCTACCGTGACGCCGACCCGGCGGAGACCGTGCCCGGACTGATGCACGTCCAGTTCGGGGACTACCACGTGCGCGACATCGAGTTCGTCGCGGCGTTCGACGTCGACGGCAAGAAGGTCGGCCTCGACCTCTCGGAGGCGATCTCAGCCAGCGAGAACAACACGATCAAGATCTGCGACGTGCCGCCTCTCGGGGTGCCCGTGCAGCGCGGCCACACGTTGGACGGGCTGGGCAAGTACTACCGCGACACGATCACCGAGTCCGACGAGGAGCCCGTGGACATCGTCCAGGTCCTCACCGACCAGCGGGTGGATGTCCTCATCTCCTACCTGCCGGTCGGCTCGGAGGCCGCGGACAAGTTCTACGCCCAGTGCGCCATCGACGCCCGGGTCGCCTTCGTCAACGCACTGCCGGTATTCATCGCCTCCGACCCCGAGTGGGCCCAGAAGTTCGCCGACGCCGGGGTCCCGATCGTCGGTGACGACATCAAGAGCCAGGTCGGCGCCACGATCACGCACCGGGTGATGGCGCGTCTGTTCGAGGACCGTGGAGTGATCCTCGACCGCACGTACCAACTCAACGTCGGCGGCAACATGGACTTCAAGAACATGCTCGAGCGGGAGCGCCTGGAGTCCAAGAAGATCTCGAAGACGCAGGCCGTCACGAGCAACATGGACCACGACATCAGCTCCCGCAACGTCCACATCGGTCCGAGCGACTACGTCCAGTGGCTGGACGACCGCAAGTGGGCCTACGTGCGGCTGGAGGGCAGGGCCTTCGGCGAGGTCCCGCTGAACCTCGAGTACAAGCTGGAGGTCTGGGACTCCCCGAACTCCGCGGGCATCATCATCGACGCGCTGCGCGCCGCGAAGATCGCCATGGATCGTGGGGTCGGCGGTCCGGTGATCCCGGCGTCCGCCTACCTGATGAAGTCCCCGCCGATCCAGATCGAGGACACCCGCGGCCGTGCCGCCCTGGAGGCCTTCATCATCGGCGAGTGATCCATGATCCGGGTGTGACCTGGAACGCGGGGGACGGAAGCGACGACGTGTCGCTTCCGTCCCCCGCGTTTCGGGGGTCACGCCTGGTCGCGGGCCTTCTCCCACCAGGTGAGCAGCTCACGCTCCGCCTCCTCGGGCGGAAGGGGACCACGTTCGAGCCGGAGTTCCTTGAGGAAACTCCAGGCCCGCCCGACGTCACGGCCCGGGGCGATCCCAAGGATCTTCATGATCGAGTTCCCGTCGAGGTCCGGGCGGACGGCGGCGAGCTCCTCCTGGGACCGCAGCTGGGCGATCCGCCGCTCCAGGTCGTCGTAGGCGGCGGCGAGACGGGTCGCCTTACGGCGGTTCCGGGTCGTGCAGTCGGCCCGGGTCAGCTTGTGCAGGCGGGGCAGCAACGGACCGGCGTCGGTGACGTAACGGCGCACGGCGGAATCCGTCCACCCGGCCTCCCCGTACCCGTGGAACCGAAGGTGCAGCTCGACCAGGCGGCTCACCTGTTTCGTCGTCTCCTTGTCGAACCGCAGCGCCTTCATCCGCCGCGCGGTCAGCTTGGCGCCGACCACCTCGTGGTGGTGGAAGCTCACCCCGCCGCCGTCCTCGAAACGGCGGGTCCCCGGCTTGCCGATGTCGTGCAGGAGCGACGCGAGACGGAGCAGAAGGTCGGGGCCGGGCACCGGACCCTCCGGGCCGTCCTCGAGGTCGATCGCCTGCTCCAGCACGGTGAGGGTGTGCTGGTACACGTCCTTGTGCCGGTGGTGTTCGTCGACCTCCAGGCGCAGGGCCGAGAGCTCCGGGATGACGAGGTCCGCGATCCCGGTGCCGACGAGCAGTTCCAGCCCGGCCCGGGGATGACGGCCCAGCAGCAGCTTCTCCAGCTCGACCCGGATCCGCTCCGCGGCGACGATCTCCAGCCGTCCCGCCAGCTCGCGCATCGCCGCCACGACCTCCGGGCCGGGCACGAACCCGAGCTGGGAGGCGAACCGTGCGGCCCGCATCATGCGCAGGGGGTCGTCGGTGAACGACTCCTGCGCCGTTCCCGGGGTGCGGAGGGTGCCGGTGACGAGGTCGGCCAGACCGCCACAGGGGTCGGCGAAGGTCAGTGACGGCAGCTGGACGGCCATCGCGTTGACGGTGAAGTCCCGCCGGCGCAGGTCGCCGTCCAGGGTGTCGCCGAACACCACCTCCGGCTTGCGGGACGACGGGTCGTACCGTTCGCTCCGATAGGTCGTGATCTCCACGACGACGTCGCCACGGCGGGCACCGATCGTCCCGAACTCCTTGCCGATGGTCCACGCGGACCTCCCCCAACGACGAAGGATCGACTCGGTGTCGTCGGGCCGGGCGTCCGTGGTGAAGTCGAGGTCGAGGGCCTGCCTGCCGAGGACGGCGTCCCGCACGGGGCCGCCGACGAGGGCGAGCTCGAACCCCTCCGCGGCGAACAGGTCCCCGAGCTCACGCACCGCGGGGTCGAGACGGACGAGGGCGCCAGCGAGCCTGCGGCGGGCCTGGGCGTAAGGGGTGTCGGTCGAAGCGGGCACGAGCGTCAAGCCTGCCAGATTCCCGGCGCCGTCCCGGCCCCGAACCCTCGGGGGGAGGCGACGGACCGGAACAACCGCACCGGACCCTTACAGTGAACCGCATGCCCCGCCCGCTGCGATCCTCGCGCTCCTCGCGCGGCCCGCAGCGGTCCTTGCCCATGGTCGAGGAGACCTCCGCGGGAGGCCTCGTCCTCGACCTCACCGCCGCCGCACCACCGGCCGCCGTCATCGCCCGGCTCAACCGGGCAGGCAGGGTCGAGTGGTGCCTCCCGAAGGGGCATCTGGAGGACGGGGAGACCCCGGAACAAGCCGCGGTGCGCGAGATCGCCGAGGAGACCGGCATCACCGGGCGCGTCCTCGGCTCTCTCGGGAGCATCGACTACTGGTTCTCGGTCGAGGACCGTCGGGTGCACAAACTCGTCCATCACTACCTGCTCGAGGCCACGGGGGGCCGTCTCACCGTCGAGGGTGACCCTGATCAGGAGGCCATCGACGTCGCCTGGGTCCCCCTGGGCGAGCTCAACGCCCTCCTGGCCTTCCCCAATGAGCGAAAGATCGCACGGGAGGCGTCAGCGATGCTGGCTGAGAGGGCGTGAGAGCCCGCACCGGGACAACGGTCCGCGTCACGCCACCGATGATCCGCGTCACGCCACCGGCCACCGGCGTGAGGCGGATGCTGTCGGCCCTCCTCGTGCTGGCGACGTCGGTGACGGCAGCGGTGGTCCTCGCCCCGGCGGCGTCGGCGAGCCCGGCCGGAACGCTGCCGGTCACGGTCTCGCTGACCGGGGTCAGCTCCGTCGCTCTCACCCCTGACACGGTGCTGACGGTCAACGGCACCCTCCGCAACACCGGCCGGACGGCGTTCACCGCGCTCCAGGTCGTCCTCCGCCTCGACTGGCGTGTACTGACAGACCGCCGCGAACTCGCCGAATGGGCACAGCTCGACCCGAAGGATCCGGCCAACGGGACAAAACAGAACGGGCTGGTGCTGGCGAAACCGCTCGCCCCGGGCCAGACGGCCGGGTTCAGCATCACGATGCGGGGCGACTCCGTCCAGCTTCCCGTCGACGCCGACGGGTTCGGCCCGCGGAAGATGGCCGTGGAGATCCAGAACGGTCACGCCGCCAGCGGCACGAGAGTCGGGATCCTTCGCACCTTCACGGTCTGGAATCCCGTCCAGGAGTACTCCCCCATCAGGCTCGCCATGCTCGTCCCGGTGACGGCCGGCCATCAGCCGGTCGACCAGACAGGCAAAGGCGGACAGAACACCGCGCTCTGGGAACCGGGCGGGCGACTGACCCGCTTGCTCGACGCGACCGCCGACCAGGCCTTCAGCTACGCGATCGACCCGTCCCTCGAGGCGGCCGCGACCGTGAACCAGTCGCCACAACCCACCCGTCCGCGAGGCGCCCCCGCCGACCATCCGGCGTCGTCCTCGTCGAGCAGCTCCTCCTCCGCCCCCGCCGCCGAGTCCGTGGCCCCGACCGCGAAGACACCCCCGACCGCGAAGACACCCCCGACCGGGAGGACACCCTCGGCCGCGAGGACGTTCTCGGCCCGGGCGACTGCGGCGAAGAGCCCCCCGGCGAAGACCCCGCCGGCCAAGAGGCCCTCCCCGACGTCCGCGGGCACGACGTCCGCGGGCACGACGTCCG
>JAUPKQ010000005.1 GCA_030837345.1 Actinomycetota bacterium
CGCGAACTCCCCGGCCCGCTTCAACGCCGTCAGGTACGCGCTCGCCTCAGACACGTCCGTCGCCACGCGCTCGCCGTACCAGCGCCGGTGCCGCCAGGCGAGAGTCACGTTCCACACGTTCCGCACGCACCCGAACGTGCGGGCAAGGATGCCCGCCTGCTCAGGGGTCGGGTAAGCCCGGCACTTGAACGCCGTACGCATGAACGAATCTTGACAGACGGTGGCCATCCCGCTGAAACTCCGATCCACAAACAGGACCGGCTACCCGGAACGAAATCATCGAAAACTCGAGAGCCGGACACTTCGCCCGAGGGTCCGGCCGGTGTCGGGCGCCGGAGGAACCACCGGCAGAGTCGTCCAGAACCGGCGACCAAATCATTAAGCCAGAAGGGGGCGCCGTCGAAGGAGGGGTGGACGACACCCGAGAGAAAGTCTGCCGCCATGCGCATGAACCGGTTCAGGACACCGACGGACAACCTCCTGCTGCAGGTCGGTCCTGCCGAGGTGCTGGACTCCGTCCCCGCCGCCACGCTTCTGACGAACGAACGAGGCGAGATCGTTTACCGCAACCAGGCGGCCGTCGAACTCGGCCGGCGGGTGGCTGCGGAGCGTGGCGAGGCGGTGATCGTTTCCCTGCGGGACGAGTTGAGGAACGTCGTCCGCACGGAACATCAGTTCCCGACTCATCGCACCATCTCGACCGACGAGGGCGGAATCCATGCGGTGGGAGACCTCAGCGTCAGCCGGGTCGGCGAGGCCTTCGTCGCCGTGTGGAGCGACATCACCCTCAACCGCGACACGCTCCGGGAGACCGAGGCCGTCGCGGAGGCGCTGAGCGGGGCAGCCACCGCGCTCGGGGAGCTGGGGGAGCGTCTGCTGGACGACGCGGGGCAGGCGTCGACGCAGTCGTCCTCGGTCGCCGCCAGCTCGGAGGAGATGTCCGCGAGCATCAGGAACGTCGCCGAGAGCGCGGCGGCCGCGGCCGCCCAGACGTCCACCGCGGTGGAGGCCGCTCACCAGGCGACCGAACGGCTCACCAAACTCGCGGACTCCAGCGCGAAGATCAGTGCCGTCAGCAACCTGATCACGGGGATCGCCGAGCAGACGAATCTTCTCGCGCTCAACGCGACCATCGAGGCGGCGCGGGCCGGGGAGGCCGGCAAGGGATTCGCCGTCGTCGCGGGCGAGGTCAAGGACCTGGCGAGCCGCACGGCCTCCGCCACGGGGGAGATCGAGACGATGATCGCCGCGATCCAGAGCGACAGCAACGACGCCGAGGCCGCGATCAACGAGATCACGCGCGTCGTCGCCGAGATCGAGCGGCAGCAGACGATGGTCGCCGGGGCCGTCGAGCAGCAGACCGCCACGGCACAGGAGATCAGTGCGAGCATCACCTCCGTCGCGGAGGTCGCCGCGTCCACCGCCCGGGCTGCCGGTGAGCTGCGGGAGAAGGCGGGCTTCGTCTCGGAGAGGTCGATCCAGCTGCGGACGATCGTCGACCGCTGATCCGCCTCGGGCGGGACCACGGGCGGGATCGTTGATGAGACCTCTGGCGAGACCTCGGGAGCTACGGAGCGAAGGACAATCTGCCGTCCGACGTCACCCTTCGGCCGGGTCGCGCGTCAATCAGGGCGCAGGCCGTCGCCGGGGCGGCCCGCGGCAGGGGGTGAACGGGTGGGAACGGCAGGCCGCGGCAGTTGGGCGACGGTCCTCGTCGTCGGCCTCGCGGTGTCCCTCGGCGCGGGCGACGACGGACCGCGCCTCACCGGCACGAGGGCGGTCGGCGGGACCGGCGGGACCAGCGGGACCAGCGAGGCCGACCGGACCAGCGAGGCCGACCGGACCAGCGAAGCCGGCGCCGCGGTCCGCATCGTGCTGACCGGTGACATCATGCTCGGGCGGGGAGTCGCCGCCCGGACCACCGGCGACCCCGACGCACCCCTCGCCGGCGTCGGCGACGTCGTCCGGGACGCCGACCTCGCCGCCGCCAACCTCGAATCCCCCCTGACCACCAGGCCCCACGCGTCGGCCGCCGGGCCCAACGCCCTGGAGGCCGGACCGTCGGCGGCGTCGGCACTCGCCCGGGCGGGGTTCGACGTCGTGGGGGTGGCGAACAACCACGCCGGGGACGCCGGGCCCGCCACAGTGACGGACACCGTCACGGCGCTCACGTCGGCCCGGCTCGTCGCGGTCGGCGGAGGCACGGAGTCCGACGCCTTCACCCCTCGGGTCGTCACGGTCCGCGGCGTACGGATCGCCTGGCTCGCGGTCGACGCGACAGGCGCCGGACCGCGTCCCGGACCCGGCCGGGCCGGCGTCGCGTGGTGGGACACCGACCGCCTGCGGTCCGCCGTCGGCCAGGCGCGGCGCCGGGCGGACCTCGTCGTCGTCGGCCTGCACGACGGCGTCGAGTACCACGAGGACCCCGGCCCCGGGCAGGCCGCACGCGCGTCGGCCCTGGCCGGCTGGGGGGCTGACGTGGTGTGGGGCCATCACCCTCATGTCGTCCAGCCGGTCACCACCGTCGACCCGGACGGCGACGGCCAGCGTACCGTCGTCGCGTCCAGCCTCGGCAACCTCCTGTTCGACCAGCACGACCCGGCGGCGTGCCGGGGCCTGGTCCTCGAACTCCTCGCCGGGCGGGACGGCGTCCGCGCGATGCGCCAGGGGGAGGTCCGGATCGGCGACGGCCGGACGTCCTTCACCCGCTGGCTCTCCCCCGAGCCGCGATCCGGCACAGGATCCGGCACGGAATCCGGTACGGTCCTGCTCCACGGCACCTGGTGGAGCCTCGTCGCACCGGTGCGCCCTGAGCCCGTCGCCGTCCCGGACGCCGCCACCCGCGCCGCCCTCGCCGCCACCTTGTCGCCGGGCGCGACCGTGCTCGACGTGACGACCGGTGACGTCGACCGGGACGGCGAGACCGACGTGATCGCCCTGTTCCGGCGCCCCCACCGGCCGACCCCGGTCAGCCGGGAGCTGCCCCGCTCCTTGCTCGTCGACTCCGGCGGCCGGAGCCTGCACGTCGGGATCTACCGGTCGCGCGGGCTGGGACAGGTCTGGGTCGCGGGCTCGGTCCTCGACCCGGTCAGTACCGTCACGTCCTGTGGCGCGTGGCTGGTCGTGGGACTGAGCGGCCGCACCCCGCCGGCGGACGACCAGCCGGTGGCCGGGCCGGTGGCCGGTGTCGGCGCCTGGCGCTGGAACGGATTCGGTTTCGTCACGTACCCGGACGTCGCAGGCCCGCGCCGTCCGGGGTGCTCGGATGTCGACGGCGACGGTTCACCCGACCCGCTCGCCGAGGAAAGGAACGTCTCGTGAGATCTCACCGTCTCCGTCCCGTCGCTCTGACCGTCACCGCGCTGGTGCTCGCCGCGGGGTGCACCTCCGGATCGTCCCCCGGACCCGTCACGAGCAGCTCCGGGGGCACGGGCCAGGCCCGTCGCCCCGGAGGGACGGCCTCCCTCGCCGTCCTGCCGGTGTCGTCGGTGGTCTTCGGCTCGTACCGGGTGGTCCCGATGACGAACCCGGACACCCCCGCCTACCGGGGTCCGGCGGCACCGACGTCCCTCGCCGGGGTCCGGATCGGAGAGGGGCTGAAGGACGCGCTGAAGAAACCCAAGGTCTCGGACACCCTGACCCGGCAGGGGTTCGTCGTCGTCCCGGAGGACCTGCGGCAGCTGCACTTCGCCTACCAGGAAAGCGCGTACTCCGGCTGGCCGGTCTACGTGACGACCGACTCCGGGTATCACATCTGGCACCTCGCCTTCGACTCGATCCTCCGCCGGACCGAGGAACAGTCGCTGCTTCCGGCGCTGCGGTCCCTGGTCGAGCAGACACTTCCGGTCGCCCGGTCCCAGACCACCCGGCTCCAGGACACTCCCCTCGCCGAGGACGCCGCCCGCGCCGAGCAGCTGTATCAGGTGGCGGCGGCGGAACTCGGTATCCCCGTGACGCTCGGCCCGCTGGCGGCGCAGGAGAAATCCCTGGTCGACGCCCATTCCGGGATCCAGATCTCCCCTCTTCTCAACACGTCCATCGACTACTCGCTGATGACCCCGCGCGGGCACTACACCCGTTCGGCCGCGCTCAAGCGGTACTTCGCCGCGATGTCGGTGCTCGGCCAGTCGGCCTTCTGCCTGCCCGGGACGAACGGGTGCGACGCCGAGAAGCCCGGGCGGCCCACCCGCGTCGGCCTGCTCGCCACGCGCTCCCTCCTCGGATCACCGCAGCGGAAGGCGCTGTGGCAGAAGCTGTACGAGTCGACGGCGTTCCTGGTCGGCTTCTCGGACGACTACACGCCGCTCGAACTCGACGCCGCCGTGACGGCGTCCGTCCCGGGCTGGCCGGGTGACCCGTCGGCGCTCGCCGACGACGCGAAGATCACCGAGGTCGTCGGCCGGTTGAAGCAGACCCGTCCGGTGCGGATCAACGCGGAGACCGCGTCGTCGCGCCTGCTGGGCACCCGTTTCGTCCTCGACTCCTACATCCTCGACCAGCTGGTCAGCCCCAATGTCAAGGACAACCCGGCGGGCGATCGCCGGCTGTTGCCCTCCGGGCTGGACGTCGCCGCGACGTTCGGTTCGGCGAAGGCCCGCCAGGAGCTGGACCGGTCCGGGGCCATGGCCTTCAAGGGGTATCCGGAACAGCTGGAGCGCATGACGTCCCAGGTGGCCGAGCGGCCCCCGGCGGCGTGGGGCGGCACCGTGTACGACGCCTGGCTCTACGCGTTGCAGCCCGTGCTCGCCTCGCACGGCACGGCCTATCCGCCGATGATGCGCACGGACGCCTGGGCGGCCAAGAACCTGCAGAGCGGCCTGGGTTCCTACGCCCAGCTCAAGCACGACACGATCCTCTACACCAAGCAGAGCGTCGCCGAGGGCGGCGGCGACACGCTTCCGCCGCCGCCGCGCAACTGGGTCGAGCCCGAGCCGGTGGCCTTCGCCCGGCTCGCCGCGGCCGTCGACCTCCTGCGGGACGGGCTGAGCCGCCGGGGACTGCTGTCGAAGGAACAGCGTGAGCTGGCCACCGAGACGAGTTCCCTGCTCGCTCTCTTCGCCCGCGTCGCGGCGGACGAGCTGCGGGGCAAGGCGATCACGAAGGCCGACAACGAGACGCTGGGGTACGTCGGGGAGGCCTTCGAGGCGCTGTGGTTCAAGACGTCGGACGTCTCCGAGGGCGAGGTGTCCGGTGACAACGACTCCGCCCTGATCGCCGACATCGCCTCGGGGCCGGGCGGGATCCTGGAGGTCGGCACCGGACGGTTCGACCGGATCCTCGTCCTGGTCCCCGACGACTCCGGCCGGTTCCAGGTCGCCTCGGGAGGAGTGTTCTCGTACCACGAGTTCAGCTCCGGGCCCGGGACACGCCTGACCGACGAGGCCTGGCGTGCCCGGCTCGACAGCGGGAAGGCGCCCGCCAGGCCCGGGTGGCAGTCGGTCCTGCTCGCTCGCTGAGGCGGCGCCTACGAACCGACCGCCGAGGGGTTGGCCGCCGGGGGCTCGCCGGTGACGGGCGCATCCCCGGCGAGCAGGACGAGGACCCAGTCGTCGTCCCCGCCCGCGTTGGCGCCGGGAGTCGTGAACTCGCGGGTCCCGCTGTTCGTCACATCCGTCGCGGACCCCGCCGGAGCGCCGCTGACCGGGTCGAACCACCATGCCTTGCCGGGCGCGCGCAGTTTCGACAGGTCGACGGTGAGCGTGCGGGCGGACGGCGCGAACGCCGCGATCATCGAGCCGTCGTCACCGCGGGCGGCGGGGGCGTAGTCCTCGCCGCCGTAGGTGCCCCGGCCTCCGGTCACCGAGGCGTTGTCCCAGTCCGGGGCGAGCCAGTACCACGGCAACCGGCCGAGGACACGGTTGATGTTCGCCGTCTGCGCGGCCTGGGGCCGTTGGATCGCGCTCCAGTCGACGGGCACCTTGCCGATCTTCCAGGACCCGGGCGGCCCGCCGTACGTGACGCCCATCGCCCCGGACAGCGCGGCCCACCACCCGAACCGGCGGTTGATCTTCGCGGTGACGACGCCGCCGTCCTGCATCGCCGTGTCCGGTTCGTACGGAGGCTCGGCGTCCAGGACCGGCTTGACCGGGCCGGTCGAGAGGGCCTTGCGGATCTGCTCGTAGTTGAACGATCCCTTGATGTCGTTCTTCTGGAAGGCGTTGAAGTCGTGCCACGGCTCGGAGCCGAACCCGAACTCCAGCTCCCGGGGGTGGTACGTCATCAAGTGGTCCGGGTCGGCGGCCCGCAGGGCCTTCGCCCCGGCCTCCTTGACCTCTCGGTTGCGGTCCATCTCGTCGTCCCCGCCCATCACCCACACGAGGTTGGGCTGGTTCCGGTACCGCTGACCGACCCACGTCATGTAGGCGGACATCTTCTCGGCGGACGGCGCGGGGGTGCAGGAGCCGTCCTCGCACCCCCAGCCCCCGTTGGAGGCCATCCACAGCGGCACCGCGTACAGCAGCATGCCCTGTGACCGCGCGTACTTGATGATCTCGTCGACACCGGTCCAGTAACTGTCGACGGGCGAGGTGAGGTCGGTCCCGTTGAACGGGGTGCCCCGGGCGCCGGACGCCTCGATCGAGAACGGGGTGAGGATGGTCTGGATGGTGTTGAAGCCCTGCGACTTGCGGATGTCGATCACTCGCTTGGCGTCCTCGACGCTCAGGTAGCCGAGGAGCGTCCAGCACGTGTCGGCGGTGTAGAGGAACGGATTGTTGTTTTGGTCGACAAGATAACGCTTGTTCGCCGACAATCTCACCGGAAAGGCGACGGACGTCGCCGGAGACTGCTGCGCGCTCTGTGAGCCGACGGAGGCCGCTTGATTCCCGGCGGCAATAGCCGTTGCCACGGGCACCGAACACAGTCCGAGGCATCCGGCGACCACGGCCACCCGAGAGATCCGAGACGCTCTGGTCACCATGCCCGATCCACCCTTTCCCCGAGGACAATTCGGTCCAGAGTACAGTATTCCTTCCCGCAGGTAACCCACTGCTCGGGCCACCTGTGCCCCGGGTGGGTCTGAATCAGGGAAAGCCACGTTCACGCGGGGCAATACGATCAAAAGGCGTGAGTGGCGAATCTGACGAAGAATTGTCACTTTCTTGATCCAGGCCCGAATTCTTCTTGTCGTTCAATCACTTGCGCAAGTGAAGTAGTGACTGTACGGTCGGAAGGGTCTTTCGGTCCCGAGGCGGAGGAGAACCCCATGGACGTCCTGCTCGTCGGTGCCGGTGTGATCGGTACCGTGTTCGGAACTCAGCTGTCCGCCACCGGGCACCGCGTGTCGGTCCTCGCCCACGGGCGGCGCACCCGGCGGATCGAGGACCGTGGCCTGCGGGCCCGGGACGCGGCGTCCGGGGTCCTGACGCAGGCCCCCGCCAGAGTGGTCGACCGCGTGGGCGACAGCCTGTACGACCTCGTGCTCGTCACGGTGCGACGGGAGCAGATCGACCAGGTGGTCACCACCCTCGCCGATCTCGCGGGGCGGCCCACCGTCGCCTTCTCCGTCAACAACCCGCACGGGCGGGCACGGCTCGCCGGGGTTCCGGGAACGGTCGTCCAGGCCTTCCCCGGCCTGGGGGGCGCGATGGATGACGACGTCGCCGTCTACCGGCGAACCTTCCAGCAGCCGACGACGGTCGAGGCCCACCCGGACCCCGTCCTCGGGGAGTTCTGCACGACGCTCGCCCGCCGGGGCTTCGCCATCGGACGCACGACCGACATGGACGGCTGGCTCACCCACCACGCCGCCGCCGTCGTCTGTCTGGCGGGGGCCCTGCGCCTGCACGACAACGACCCCGTCCGGCTGGCGGCCGACCGGTCAACCCTCACCGTGATGTGCCGTGGTGCCGCCGAGGCGTTCGCCGTCCTCCGGGCGCAGGGGGTGGGCGGGCTGCCCCTCAGCCTGTCCCTGATGATCCGCAGGCCCGTGGCCCACCCCGTGGCGATGCTGTACTTCGCCCGTCTCCTGCGTTCGCCGGTCGGCGAGCTCTGCCTGGCGTCCCACGCCCGCACGGCCGGGCACGAGATCGACGTCCTCGCGGACGACGTCCTCGGCCTGATCCCGTCGTCCCCGTCGACCCGGAACCTCTACGAGATCACGAGGCTTCTTCGCCGGTGAACTGACGTCGCGTCCGCCCGGGGCGACGGGGAACCGCCGCTCCGGGCGAACGCGACGCCTCAGTCACGCGGAGGCCACCGGGAAGGTCACCGCGGAGGCAGGAGCACGGGCCCCACGCCGGGGATCGCCTGTTCCTCGGCCTCGTCGAGCAACGACCGCCAGGCACGGCGGCTGCTCTGCCCCGTCTGGGACATCCGTGTCGCGATCATGCCGGCGACCAGCGGGGTCGCGAACGAGGTGCCGCTCCAGCGGGCCATGCCACGGAACTCGCGGATCTCGCCCGGATGCGGTTCCCAAGTGCAGGTGTACGTCCCCGTCGCGTAGGCGTTGACGAGCCGGTCTCCGGGGGCGAAGACGTCGACGGTGCGCCCGTGGTTGCTCCACGGAGCCCGCCGTCCCCAGGCCGGGTCGAGGGCGCCGACGGACACCACCCAGGAGAACGAGGCGGGCCAGTTCTTGCGGGTGTCGCCCTCGTTCCCCGCGGGGGCGATGATCAGCAGTTCCTTCAGATGCTGCAACAGGTGGCCGTAGAGCGCGGCGAGCGCCGGGGGCGGGCCGCCGTCCCAGGTCAGCCCGGCGAAGTTGACGAGAAGGATATCCGGGACCGGTCTCGGGACGAGAGTGGCCGGCACGGGATCGTTCCCGTCCGGATCCCAGTCCGCGACCAGTTGCGACCGCAGGAGCTGGGCGAGGTCGCTCTCGAACACCGCGCCGATCGGGTCCACGCCGTCCGGGGCCCCCGCCGCCGTCGCGTCGAGCACGTGTACGTCCGCGTCGAGGGCCGCCACCCGCACGCAGCCGGCGGTGAAGGTGCCGTGGCCGGCGTCCTGGGCGAGCTGGGTGCCGCCGGGCGGGCGCTCGGGTTCTCCGGTGACACCTCGGAGCCACCAGTGGTCCGCGGCCGCGTTCGGCACCAGACCGGTGTCGGCCACGAGGACCCTCACGCCGCCGCCCCCGCCGGACCGGGCGCCGACGTCGTCGGGGGAACCGTGATCGAGGTTGTGCCCGTGAGGCCAGGGCACGGGGTCCGCGTCCCACGCCACGACCTCCGGTTCCGTCGCGGCGCACGAGTGGGGACAGACGTAGAGCAGGTGGTCCGGGGCGGCCACCTTCTTCCGGGCCGTCTTCTCGATTGACGCCAGCACCTCCTGCACGGACGGTCCCTCGTCCGGGGATCCGTCGCTCTGCCCGGGGACGGTTCTTTCCCACGTCACCCGCGCCATTCCGGTCACCACAGTGGTGATCTTCACGCCGGGGAGGGGGCTGCCGAACCGCGAGGCGACCTCCTCCGGGGAAGGGGCCGGGGACAGGTCCTTCACGTACCGGTCGCGGACGATGACGCAGCGCTCCCGGTAGAGGTACTGCGCTCCTCCGGGCGCCGTCTCCCAGTCGACCGGGTAGACCCTGGCCGCCGAGAGGGAACTGAGAATCAAGTTGATCTGGGCCTTCTCCGTCGGCGAAACGCCTCCGCCGTCCGATGCCGTGTCCGGCATGTCTCACCTTTCGTGTCGTGTCGCCATCCGCTGACGACATGTATGCGTACGATCACTCTGTGTTCGGGAAACGAACGATCACGTCGACAGCTCATGACCCGGACGCTCTGCTGGCGCTGGCTCTCTCCCGTCCGCACGAAGCCCTGAGGCTCGCGCGGGCGCTCGTCCAGGAGCCCGTGTCCCCGGCGACGGCGGCGGTCGCCCACCAGGCCGTGGGCATCGTTCTGCGCGACTTCGGCGACATCGAGGAAGCCCTCGACGAGTTCAGGACCGCCCTCCGGTACGCCCAGCACGCCGGCGACGACGAACGACACGCCGACGTCCGGGCCGCGTACGGCGTCGCCCTGGTGATGGCGGGCCGCCCCCGGGCCGGGCTGGCGCAGATCGGGGCCGCCGCCGAGAACGCGGTCGGGGCGGCCGCCGGACGCATCCACATCCGAAGGGCCCATGCCCTCTGGGTCCTGGGACGCACCCCGGAGGCTCTCCGCGCCGCCCAGCGGGCCGTCGCCCTGCTCCGCGGCGGTGACCCCGTCTGGGAGGCCCGCGCGTACGCCCACCGGGCCGCGGCCCACCTGGCCCTCGGCGCGGTGGACCGCGCCGACGAGGACTACGCCCGGAGCGAGGACCTCTTCGCGCGGACGGGACAGCGACTGGAGTACGCGACGGCCCGCCACGACCGCGGCACCACGGCCTTCGCCCGCGGAGATCTGCCGACCGCCCTGTCCCTCCTCGACGACGCCCAGCACATCGTCGACGAACTGGGCGTCTTCGAACCCGAACTCCACGTCACCCGGGTACAGATCCTGCTCGCCGCCCGGCTCGACCGGGACGCCCTCCGGGTCGCCGACGAGGCGGTGGCCCGCAGCGAACGATTACGGGGGGCGGCGACCCGCCGCGGAGAGCTGCTGCTGACCGCGGCGCTGGCGGCCTCGGCGTCCGGCGACCACGCGACCGCCGCCGTTCGCAGCGCGGAGGCCCTGCGCATGTTCCGGCGTCAGCAGCGCTCGCCCTGGGCGGCCCGGGCCGAGGCCGTCCTGCTCGAGAGCAGGTTCGCGTCCGGGGAACGCTCGGCCTCCCTCCAGGGGCGCGCCGTCCACCTCGCGGAGGTTCTGACCGCCGTCGACACCGGGCGGGCCGTCGAGGCCCACCTGCTCGCCGGACGGATCGCTCTGGCCCGGGGACGGCGCGAGGCCGCCGTCCGCGAACTGAGGGCAGCCGCGTCCCGGCGGCCCCGCGACGTCAGGGCGCGGACGGCGGCCTGGCTCGCCCGCGTCGTCCTCGCCGAGATGGAGAACAGGCCCCGGGACATGCTCGCGGGCTGTGCCCGCGGCCTGGACCTCGTCGACGCCCACCTCGCCACACTCGGAGGGACGGAGATACGGGCCAGCGCGACCGCCCAGGGGAGCGAACTCGCCGCCGTCGCCCTGCGCCACGCCGTCCGGACCTCCGACGCACGGTCCCTCCTGGAGTGGAGCGAACGGCTGCGCGCGACGGTCCTGGCCTCCCCGCCGGCCCGTCTCCCGGCCGGCAGCTCGCTCGCCAGGGATCTCGCGGCGCTGCGCGTCCTCACCCGTCGCCTGGACGCCCTCGGCCCCGCGGCACCCGCACCCCTGCACCACGAACGCCGGAGGCTGGAGGACGCCGTCCGGCGAGAGGCACTGCGGCGCCCGGCGGACGGCTGCCCCCGGATCGATCCGTCCCGCGTCGAGGACCTCCGGGCGCTGCTCGGCGACACCGACCTGGTCGAGTTGACGGACGTCGACGGGCAGCTGTTCGGCGTCGTCCTCTCCGGCGACAAGGAGCCCACCCTGCACCTCGTCGGCCCGACCGCGGCCGCCGAACGCGCCATCACGCACGCTTTGTTCGTCCTGCGGCGGGGGAACTCGGGACGCGACGGAGCCCCGCTCGACGTCGCCCCGATCAGGGACCGCCTCCAGTCCGCCCTCCTCGGACCCGCCGTCGAAGCCCTGACGTCCTCCTCGGTCGTCGTGGTCCCGACCGGACGGCTTCACGCCGTCCCCTGGGCGTTCCTGCCGGACCTGCGGGACCGGGCCGTCACCGTCGCACCGTCCGCGGCGATCTGGAGACGAGCCCGGCGCGCCGTCCACGAGCCGCAGCCCCCCGGCTCCCGGAGGGTGGTCCTGATCGGCGGACCCGGACTGTCGAGCGGCCTCACCGAGGTCCGGCGGCTCGCCGAGCAGTACCCGGACGCGATCGTCCTCGCGGACGGCGAGGCGACCAGCGAACGGGTCCTCGCCGCGATGGACGGCGCGTGGCTCGTCCACGTCGCCGCCCACGGGACGTTCCGCTCGGACAACCCGCTGCTGTCCGCGCTGGAACTCGACGACGGACCGCTGACCGTGTACGACCTGGAACGCCTGGACCGGGCACCGCACCGCGTGGTGCTGTCGAGCTGCAACTCCGCCATCGGCGCGCCCTCCGGCGCGGACGAACTGCTCGGCGTGGTCAGCGCGCTGATCGCGCTCGGATCGGCAGGCGTCGTCGCCAGCGTCGTCCCGATCGACGACCCCGGCACGGTGCCGTTCATGCTCGCCCTGCACCGGTCGCCCCCGGGGACACCTCTCGGGCAGGCGCTCGCCGCCGCCCGCCGGTCCGTCGGTGACGACCCCGGATCGCGCTGGGTCTCCGACTCGTTCATCGCCCTGGGCGTGTGACCCGCCGTCATAGCCCGACCCACCCCGTCGCGAACTGGACGGTCGGCGCGGTGAACCGGAAACGCACCCTCCCGGGCGGAACAGGCTCGATGACGAAGAACCCCAGGTCGTCCACCGCCGACGAGGAGATCAACCGGCCGTCGCCCTCGACCGCCAGGTCACCGGCGGACTGGGGAATGATCTGCCCGACCAGGCGGTCGGACAGCACCTCGACCTCGACCCTCAGCGAGGGGGTGGCGAACACGATCACCCGGTTGGCGGCCGACGCACCCTCCCGCGTCGAGCGCGGAGCCGGAATCAGCACGAGCTCCCGGACCACCACACCGTTGTCCACGACGCACCCCTTTCCC
>JAUPKQ010000038.1 GCA_030837345.1 Actinomycetota bacterium
CGCGACCGGAACTCTCCCAGCCGTCCAGGCTGGAGTAGGACAAGGAAGCGTCGCGCAGCGACGACACCGCCGACACCTGCAGGCGGCGGGCCGAGGACAGGCTGCGACCGCTCCAGGCGCCTACGCCTGTCGCCGCCCACCACCGTCGCTGGAGGGCGGGCGCGGACACGATCCCGACCACGACCTCGCCGTCCTCGACGAGGGCGAGAAGGGTCGCCCACACCGGTACCCCCCGGACGAAGTTCTTCGTCCCGTCGATCGGGTCGACGATCCAGCGGCGGGCACTGTGGCCGGTGGCGTCGAACTCCTCGCCGACGACGGCGTCCCGCGGACGGGTGCGTTTCAACTGGGTGCGCACGAGTTCCTCGGCGGCCCGGTCGGCGTCCGAGACTGGGGTGAGATCAGGTTTGGTCTCGACATGGAGATCGGTCGCCAGGAACCTCGACATGGTCAGCGAATCGACCATGTCGGAGATCACGTGACCGAGTCGAAGGTCGTCCTCGTATCCGGCCACTGGTGCGGCTCCTCATGACGAGTGGGTGAGCGGCGATCTCGCAGACGGGGTACGGCGGGCGCCACGATCGACGTCCAGGTCGGCAGGCCCGTGTGCGGGTCGAATTTAGCGTCCGCCGGTCCGTCGACCGGCCCGAACCGGAAAGGCTCGCGGCGGATTCGGCCGATCACCGTTCCATGAGGCCGTCCTTCTGGCAGTTTTCGCCTCCTCCTCGGACCGGACGGTCGGCGGAGTGGCGCTAACGTCCTGCTATGTCAGGTTCCGGAGCTGAGGCGCCGTCCGGTGGCTGGATCCCGCCCGACCCGGCGGTTCAGCCGTTCTTCGACCCGGAAGGCCACCTGATCATCGTTCCCGCCAAACGCGCGAAACGTCTCCTGGTCCTGGACCGGTTGGCCCAGTTGTTCGAGCCCGGTGAGCACTATCCCGAGACGGAGGTGAACCGGCGGCTGCGGGTCGCGCACGAGGACGTCGCGATGTTGCGTCGATACCTCGTCGACGAGGGGTTTCTCGATCGCGCGGCCGGGGTGTACTGGCGGATCGGTGGCAGCGTCGACGGGGTGTGACACCTGCTCTCCCTGAGAGGGAACCGTGCGCCGCGTGGGTGTCGCCGGGGCAAAGACGGGACAACACGCCGAAGGTAATGGCAAGGTAAGCGCCCCTTGTCCTCGCCTGTTCGGGTCCGTGTGCGGACCCTTCCGGAGGTTGTGTCCATGTCCCTCCCGCACACCAGGCACCGGTCGGCCACCCAGGTATCGACCACCCGGTTGAACCGCACGATCGGGATCGTGCTTCTCCTGCTCGAGGTGTACATCGCCCTGTCGGTGGTGCTGAGACCGGGGGGATCGCGTCCGGAGTTCAACTTCAAGTCGGAGCACGGGTCGATCACCTTGTTGTCCTCGGCGATGTTCCTGGTCGGCGCGGGGTTCGCGGTCGCCGCGTTCCGTGCTGTCCGCGGGGCCGGGGGACGGGGGCGCCTGTTGTGGGCCGGGTTCGCCGCCGTCCTGCTCTACTTCTCGATCGACGAGGTGGTGGGATTTCACGAGGCCGCCGGCGACGTCCTGGACGCCGGAGTGGGGGCTGGTCCCTTCCGCACCTGGAACGACCTGGTCGTGCTCGCCTACGGGGTGGTGGCCCTCCCGGCCGTGGTGTACTTCCGCCGTGAGCTGTTCCGGTACCACAGGTTCGTCCCGATGCTTGTGATCTCGGCTTTCTTCTTCGTCGCCACGTCCGCGATCGATTCGCTGTCGACGACGCCGACGACGCTCTCGATCATCCTGGAGGAGGGAGTGAAGGTCCACTGCTCGGTCCTCCTCATGCTCTCCTCCCTGACGGGTCTGTTCGCCGCGCGCCTCCTCGCCGCCGGGCCCGGCGCTGGTCCGGAGAACGGTCCGGAGACGGAGTAGGGACCGGAAGAGGTCTGGACGAGCCGGGCGGACCAGCCGGACGAGCCGGGCCGCCCGGAGGTCAGATGGTGTCGCCCGAGGAGTCGGGTTCGGGGGTCCCTGCCCGGGACCGCAGCAGCCGGCGCAGTGACGTGAGGCGTGCTCCGCCGGCGACACCCGCTCCCCCCGTGGTGACGAAGGCGTCGAGTCCGCACTCGGGCTCGTCGTGGGCGCACCCGCGGGGGCACTCGCCGGTCCCCGCGGACAGGTCGGGGAAGGCCGCGAGGATCCGGTCCGGGTTGACGTGGGCCAGGCCGAACGACCGGACGCCGGGGGTGTCGATCACCCAGCCGCCTCCGGGGAGGCGGAGCGCCACCGCGGAGGTCGAGACGTGCCGGCCCCGTCCCGTGACGTCGTTGACGGAGCCGGTCGCGCGCCCCGCTCCGGGGACGAGGGCGTTCACCAGGGTCGACTTGCCCACTCCGCTGTGCCCCACGAGGACGGTCACCCGGCGGGAGACCGCGTCGAGCACGGCCTCCAGCCCGTTCCACGCCCCGTCCGCCGTCCGGCTCGTCACGACGAACGGGACGTCGAGGGGTGCGTACCTGCCGAGGAAACCGGCCGGGTCGGACAGGTCGGCCTTGGTCAGGACGAGCAGCGGGTCGAGCCCGGAGTCGTAGGCGGCGACCAGGCAGCGGTCGACCATCCTCGGACGAGGGACCGGGTCGGCCAGGGCGGTGACGATCGCCAGCTGTCCCGCGTTGGCGACGATCCCCCGCTCGACGGGATCGGTGTCGTCGGCGCTGCGGCGGAGCATGGAGGTCCGCGGGTCGACGCGGACGATGCGCGCGAGACTGCCGGGAGCCCCGGTGACGTCCCCGACGAGGGCGACCCTGTCGCCCACGAGGACGCCGCTGCGCCCGAGTTCCCGGGCCTTCATCGCGAGGACGACGTGCTCGGCGGGGGCTCCCTCGGCCACCAGGCACGTGTACCGGCCACGGTCGACCGCCACGACCCAGGCGGCTTCGGCCCCCTCGTGCCGTGGCCTGGACTTGCTGCGAGGACGTGTGCCCCGTGGGTTCGGACGGACTCTGACGTCGGACTCGTCGAGATCCGTTCGGCGGCGGTTCACTCCCGGGGATCCGCCGCCGTCGCGGGAATGACGCTCTCCCACAGCCGGTCGAATCCGGGGAGCGTCTTGGCGGTCGTTTCGATGTTCTCGACGAGGACTCCGGGGACCCTCAGTCCCACGACGGCGGCCGCCGTGGCGATGCGGTGGTCGTCATAGGTGGCGAAGAGTCCTCCGTGCAACGGGCGGGGCCGGATGACGAGCCCGTCGTCCGTCTCGGTGATGTCGCCTCCCAGCTTGCCGAGCTCGCGGGCCAGGGCGGCGAGTCTGTCGGTCTCGTGCCCGCGGAGGTGGGCGATGCCGTGGAGGTGGGACGGCGAGTCCGCGAGCGCCGCCATGGCGGCCACGACGGGGGTGAGCTCCCCGGCGCTGTGGAGGTCGGCGTCCAGGCCGTAGAGCTCACCCGTCCCGGAGACGGTGAGACCCTCGCGGTCGAGGGAGACGTCGCAGCCCATCCGGTCGAGAAGGTCGCGCAGGGTGTCGCCGGCCTGCGTCGTGTACTGCGGCCAGCCGGGAACGGTCACCCGGCCCCCGGTCACCGCGGCGGCGGCCAGGAAGGGAGCGGCGTTCGAGAGATCGGGTTCGACCTGGACGTCGAGGGCACCCATCGGGCCCGGTTCGACACGCCACGTGGCCGGGTCCTCGGCGTCGATGACGACCCCGACGTCCCGGAGCGCCTCGACCGTCATGACGACATGCGGTTCACTCGGGATCGGCGGCCCGACGTGTTCGACGACGAGCCCGTCGGCGCAGCGCGCGCCGACGAGGAGGAGGGCGGAGACGAACTGGCTGGACGATGAGGCATCGATCCGCACGGTGCCGCCCCGCAGCCTGCCGGCGCCGTGGACGGTGAAGGGAAGTCGCCCCGAGCCGTCGTCCTCGATCCGCACTCCCATGTCTCGAAGTGCCGTCACCACGGGAGCCATCGGGCGTTGCCGGGCCCGGGGGTCGCCGTCGAACCGGACCTCGCCTGTCGCGAGGGCCGCGACCGGGGGGAGGAAACGCATCACGGTCCCGGCGAGACCGCAGTCGATCTCCGCCGGTCCGTACAGGGGATGCGGGTGGATCAGCCAGTCGTCACCGAACGGCGAGGTGCCCGGGACGTCGTCGATGCGGGTTCCGAGCCGGCGCAGTGCTTCGGCCATGAGCAACGTGTCCCGGGAGCGGAGCGGAGCTCTCAGCCGGGACGGCTCGTCGGCGAGTGAGGCCAGGACGAGGTAGCGGTTCGTCAGGGACTTGGACCCGGGCAGGGTCACGGTCGCCCTGACGGGCCCGTCTGCGGTAGGGGCGGCCCACGGCTGCTGGCTCATGCGCCCGAGGGTAGTCGAGGCTTCGCCGTCGTCACCGTGGTGTCCTTACCGTGGCGTCCTCACCCGGGGAGATGATCCGCCCTTGCTCGCTTGGCGTTCCGCTTCGTCTCCCGGGCGATCCGCTTCGCGGTCCTCCTCGTCGTGCGGACGGCGCGCCGTCCGCGCCAGCCGAGTCCTGGCTGTCCGGCGGTGTCGACGGCTCCGAGCAGGGCGCCTCCGAGCAACCCGGCCTCGCGGAGCAGCTGGGTGCGGCGTTCCCGGCGGGTCTCCGGATCCTGCTCGCGCCAGAAGGCGCCCTCGGCCGCGGCGGAGGGCAGGAGGCTCGCGGCGAGCAGGACCGCGGACAGGCGGGGCATCCGCCCGAGGGCGAACAGGGCGCCGGCCCCCAGCTGGACGGTTCCCGCCGCCCTGATGAGGAGTTCGGCGTCCGGGGGGAGACCGACGGCCGGCGCGAGGCGTTCGACGAGCGGTCTGGCCGCGTCGGCCTTCGGCATCGGGTGCAGGACGGCGTCGGCGCCGGCGGCGAGGAACGACGCGGCGAGCAGGGGGCGGGCGACACGGCGAACAAGGCTCATGCGTCCTCCCTACCGCTTCTGGACCCGGGAAGCGAGGCCACGCTCTCGGGCGGGCGAAAAGTCAGCCCTGGACGAGGGGGAGCCGGGGCGTCCGCCGGTGACGGTCACCGGTTCGTGGACCGGCGGACCAGCCAGGGAGTGCGACGCTGGGGGGATGTGCGGACGGTATGTGGCGAGCCGGCGTCCGGAGGATCTCGCCGAGGAGTTCGAGATCGACACCACCGGGGTGACGGGACCGGGTGACGATCCGGCGGGCGCCGTGGCCGACTTCAACGTCGCGCCCACCAAGAAGGCGCCCGTGGTGCTCGCCTGGCAGCCCCGGGGTGTCCCGGCCGGTGAGGGCGGACCGGTCCGCCTGCTCCGGCTGCTGCGGTGGGGACTCGTTCCGCCGTGGGCCAAGGACCCGTCGTCGGGGAATCGGATGATCAATGCCCGTGTCGAGACGGTGCTCGACAAGCCCGCGTTCCGCCGGGCTGCCCGGACCCGGCGCTGTCTGGTCCCCGCCGACGGCTGGTACGAGTGGCGGGCCGGGCGGCCCGCGGACGGTACCGGGGACGGTGCCGGGGACGGACCGCGCAGACAGCCCTTCTTCCTCCGGCCGGTGTCCGGTGGCACCGTCGCGCTCGCGGGCCTCTTCGAGCTGTGGAGGAATCCGGACGGCCCTCCCGGCGACCCGTCGTCCTGGCTGGCGACCTACGCCGTGATCACGATGCCCGCGGAGCCCGGCCTGGAGGCGGTCCACGACCGGATGCCTCTCGTGCTGCCACCCGACCGGTGGAGCGCGTGGCTCGACTCCCGGGAGCAGGACCCGGACACCGTCCGGGTCCTGCTCCGGTCGCCGGACGCGGGCAGGTTCGAGGCGTTCCCCGTGTCACCCGAGGTGAACGCCGTCGGTAACAACGGCCCTCACCTCGTCGAACCGGTCCGGGACGGTTCCCGGTTCACCGCAGCGACGCCGCGGCGAACCCGATCCGTCCGGCGGGATCCGAGGACCTGAGGTCGATCAGGATCGTTCCCGACGCGACTCCGGGGGTCGTGCCCGACCCCGTGGACGGCGGGACGGCGGACGGTCCGAGGACGACGGTCACCACGGACGGACAGGCGTTCCCGACGCAGGACGGCAGTTCGACGGGCAGCTCCAGGGGCGAGCCCCCGTTCGTCGTCGAGTGCACGGTCACCGTCATCCGTCCCCTCCCGGCGGAGGTCCCGACGAACAACGTGATCGTCGCCGGGAGCTTCTGGAACCGGACCGGAACCCGGAGCCCGCTCGGAGCTCCGGCGGACATCCCCGGAGCGGTGATCCAGGAGGTGGAGGTGACCTCCGCGCCGGAGTCGGGGTCGGGGCGGCGGACCGTGAACGGGCCCGCTCCGGTCGTGTACCCGCCGCCGAGACCCTGGACCGGACCGAGCACACCGCTGCTGCTGCTGCTCAGCCCCTGGGAGGAGGCCGCGTTCTCCGAGGCGACGACCCATTCGTCCGACGGGGTCTTCACGACGTCGGCCGTGGACCCCGGTGGTACCGGTCGCACGCTGACGGTCAGGTCACGGCCTGCGCCGATCGCCCGGGTGGTCGTGGGCCCCCGGGTCGGCGTCGCCGCCGGGGAGGATCCGGGCGTGGACGACACCGGCGGTGCCGGGTCCGGGACGAAGGACTGTCCCTCGGTGGGCGAGGACGTCGGCGGGGTCACGGTGGGTGACGTTGGTGTCGCCGCTGCCGTGTCGGGGCCGGACGAGGCGGACGTGTCCGGCGACGGTGTCTCCGGTGTCCCGGAGCCGGTGGCCGAAGCCAGGTCCGAGGTCCCGGCGATGCCGATGGTGACGCTGTCGCTGCTCGACACCGTTCCCGTGCCGCTCGTGGTGTCCCCGGCAACCGGCAGCGCACCCCGGGCGAACACACCCAGGATCACCGCGGCCGCCGCTGCCGATCCCGCCACCGGCCAGAGCAGTTTGCGTCTGCCGCCTCCGGGTCGGTGGGGTTCCACGATCGAAGGCGTCGTGCGCAGCGGACCGTCGTTCCCGCTGCGGGCGTTGATGATCTGACGGAGGCGTTCGTCGTCGGGCTGGAAGGCCAGGGCGGCCTTCCTGAGCTCGGCGGCGATGCGCTCTGGGCCGAGAGGGTCGTAGTGCGCGAGGTCGTCGTAGCGGTCGGAGTCTTCTGGGTTGAGGTCGTCGGAGCGGCTGGGCCGGTCGCTCACGCCTCTCACCCCCCGTTCGTGGGTCCGTCGAGGATCTTCTGTAGCTGAACCATGCCTCGGGCGGTCTGGCTCTTGACCGTACCGACCGAAATACCGAGCGTTGCGGCCACGTCGGCCTCCGAGAGATCGAACGCGTGCCGGAGCACGACACAGGCGCGTCGCCGCACGGGTAACCGCAACAGCGCGGCCCGTACGTCGATGGCGACACCAGGGTCGGACTGCCCGGTTGCTTCCCGCCATCCGGCCTGCACGAGTGCGAGACGACGCCGCTCGGCGGTGATCCGCCGGACCCGGCTCGCAGCCATGTTGACCATGATGCGTCGAACGTAGGCGAACGGCTGGTCAAGCCCCCACACCGTTTCCCAGCGCTGCCAGGCCGCGAGGAACACTTCCGCGGTGAGATCCTCCGCGCTCTGCCGGTCGCCGGTCAGCAGGAAGGCGAGTCGACCGAGCTCACGGTGGTGCCGACTGAAGAACCGTTCGAACTCGGCGCGTGCCGAATCACGGCTTGACCTACGCGTCGGGCTCTCGCTCATGGGCTGAATCGACAACCGATCCGCAGAGGAGGTCAGGGGCACTGGCGTCACCTCATCGTGACCGTGTCAGGGCCATCCGGCTCAGGCCGAAGGACAGGCTTTACAGTCCTGATGGGGTGGGATGACCCAGGGGTCCGGCCGCGGCTCCCGGGTCCGGTGGGGTGACCGGGCAGGGTGAGGTCTTGTCGGCATTCCGTCCCTCCGATCCGCACCGGTCCTGGCAGGACGGCGCACATCGGCAGAGTCGTTCGTGGCGCCGAAAAGGTTGCCCGTATCTGAAAAATCGTTGCGGAGATGCGACGGAACACACCTCGGAGGGGTTGTCCGGTCACCGTGCCGGGGCCGGAGAGGGCGGAATGCGGGCCGGAGACGGGACGTTGAGGCGGTCGTCGGCACCGCGGTCGAGCGGATCACGACCGCCGGACAGCGGCCGGCGAGGGGAGGAAGGACGGTGCGTGTGACACCCATAGTGGGGGACTGCCCGAGGGAGACCATCTCGATCGGGGCCCCGCGGTGCGGGCGGCCCGCGATCCGGACGCGAAGTCAGGGCGCCGGACGGCTAGGCTCCCTCGTGATGAGTGACGATCCCGGGCGAGCCCCGGCAGAAGAGACCGTCGGGGAGCGCACCGAACGATTCGAGCGGGACGCCCTGCGGTACCTCGACCAGTTGTATTCGGCGGGCCTGCGGATGACCCGCAACCCCGCGGACGCCGAAGATCTCGTCCAGGAGACCTACACCAAGGCCTTCGCCTCGTTCCACCAGTACCAGCCCGGCACCAACCTCAAGGCCTGGTTGTACCGCATCCTGACCAACGCCTACATCAACACCTACCGGAAGAAACAGCGCGAACCTCAGCAGTCGGGCTCGGACGACATCGAGGACTGGCAGCTGGCCCGGGCGGAGTCCCACACGTCCTCCGGCCTTCGCTCCGCCGAGGCGGAGGCTCTCGACAGGCTCCCCGACTCCGACGTCAAGGCGGCGCTGCAGCGGATCCCGGAGGAGTTCCGGACCGCCGTCTATCTGGCGGACGTCGAGGGTTTCGCCTATCGGGAGATCGCCGACATCATGGGTACGCCTATCGGTACGGTGATGTCGCGGCTGCACCGCGGCCGACGCCAGCTGCGGTCCCTGCTTGAGGACTACGCGCGCGAGCGAGGTCTTGTCGGTGTGGCTCAGGAGGGTGGTGCGTCGTGAGCTGCGGCAACCCTCATGAGACCGACTGCGGCGAGGTACTCGACCACATCTACCAGTACCTCGACGGTGAACTGGGCGACGTCGACGTCGACAAGATCCGTCAGCATCTCACCGAATGCGGTCCCTGCCTGACCGAGTACGACCTGGACCTCATGCTCAAGGCTCTCGTGCGGCGAAGCTGCGGCGGCGACTGCGCCCCCGGGGATCTCCGCGCGAAGATCTTGTTGAGGATCTCCGAGGTCCGCCTCCAGCTCGGTTGAGCCGAACGGCTGGTCGCGCTCGCTCCCGTCTCAAGCTCGCCCGGCGGCGGGTCGAACGCCTTCTCAGGCGGGGGAGCACCCGCGTCGGAGGGAGGCCGGCCGTGAACGACGCCGTCATGGCGCCCCAGCCGGTGTCCTTCTTCTCCCTCCTCCACGCGGCCACCCAGGAGGAGCACCGCCGCCTGGACCGCCTCATCGGCCTTCCCACGGGCCTGCGGTCGGAGAAGGACCTCGTCCGGATCCTCACCGCGTGGGACATCGTGTGGGCGGAGGTCCGCGCCGGGGTCCAGCGCGACAGACGGCCCGCCGGGCACGACGAGCGGGCACGGCTGCTCGTCAGCGCCGTGCGAGCCCTCCAACGCATCCACGCGGATCTCGCCGAGCTGATGGCCGGGACCCGGGCGGGCAGGTCGAACCATCTCGACATACCTCCGTCGACCACGGACGACGGCCTTCTGTCGGGTCTGCTCGACGCCGAACCGGGGGTGTGGGCCGCGAGCTACGTGCTCCGGGGATCACGGATCAACGGCGGCACGGTCGCCGTCAAGATCAGCGACGAGCTGGAGCTCCCTCTCGGAGTGGCGACGAGCTACCACTCGGACGACGCGATCGGACCGGCCTGGGCTGCGTTCCGCCGTCGTCTCGACGCTTGGGGCCGAATCGCCCGGGACGTGGACCGTGACCAGGCCGTCACCGCGACCAGGGAGGCCTTCACCGTCGTGGCGGACCGTCTGGAGGCCGCTCTCCCCGCCGTCGGGCGCACCTGAACTGCCGGGCGCACCCGAGCCGTCCGGGGAACGGGCCCTCGGACGGGATGCTGGTCCCGGAGACAGTGTGAGGGGCCCCGGCCGACGGCCGGGGCCCCTCACACACCGCTGCGCCGACGGCGTCAGCTGTTGGGGCGGCGTCCGTGGTTGGCGGCGTTGCCCTTGCGGGCGCGGCGGCGCCGGGCGCGTCTGCTCATGCTCGTGCTCCTCGCGGCGATCGGGTGGCCCGCGTCGTGCGGGCGGTCGGCCACGCGGGAGGCGCAGCCACCGTCGTCATCGTCCCACACCGGGGACGGCGGTCGTCCGGTGACGGCGGTCGTCCCCGGTGGGCGGGCGTTCAAGCTCCCGGCCTCCCGTGCCGACGACTCCGGCGTGGATCGCGAGCCGCTCTCCGTCGCTCCCTACCTGCGTGCCCTCGTCGAGCTGTACGGCTCCGACCTGCACTGCAAGGTCGGGTCGCCCCCCAGGGTGCGCCTCGATGGGCGCCTGCGGCGTCTCGAAGCCCCCGTCCTCGCCCCGGACGACACGAAGGCGATGGCGGATGAGGTCCTTCGGGCGGACCTGCGGGAGGAGTTCAACCGCTCCTCGGAGGCGGACTTCGCCTACTCCGTGCCCGGCCTCGGACGTTTCCGGGTGAACGCCTTCTGGGCCCGCGGCGCGGTGGGCCTCGTGTTCCGGAGAGTGACGGTCGGGGCGATCCCCATCGAGGAGCTCGGGCTCCCGGAGGTCATTCATCGGCTGTCGCTGGAACCCCGGGGCCTGGTCCTGGTGACCGGACCGACCGGATCGGGGAAGACGACCACTTTGTCGAGCATGGTCGACCTGATCAACAGGTCTCGTGAGGTTCACATCGTCACGATCGAGGACCCGATCGAGGTCCTGCACGAGGACAAGCTGGCCATGATCAACCAGCGTGAGGTCCGTGTCGACACCGATGACTTCCACTCAGCTCTCCGCGCGGCCCTCCGCCAGGACCCCGACGTGATCCTGGTGGGGGAGATGCGGGACGTCGAGACCGTCAAGGCGGCGATCACGGCCGCCGAGACCGGTCACCTCGTCCTCTCGACCCTCCACACGACGGACGCGCAGGAGACCGTGAACCGCATCATCGACTTCTTCTCTCCGTCCGATCAGCTCCAGGTCCGGTTGTCCCTGGCCGCGGCCTTGCGTGGGGTGATCTGCCAGCGGCTGGTCGAACGAGCGGACGGCCAGGGCCGGTGCGCCGTCGTCGAGGTCTGCGTCAACACCGGCCGGGTCTCCGAGGCGATCGTCGACGGCGACCGGTCGGCGACGATCTCCGAACTGGTCGCGGACGGCGCGTTCTACGGGATGCAGACGTTCGACCAGCACCTGGTGACGCTCGTCCGCGACAAGGTGGTGAGGCTGGAGGACGCGCTGGAGGCCGCCACCGTGCCGCACGACCTGACGGTCGAGCTCCGCCGTCTCGGGATCGTCGCCTGACCGATCGGTGGGTGGGCCGTGCCGGATCGGTAGGGTCGAGGCGTGGCCAGGATCGACAACACCGTGACGGATGATGACACTGCGGTTGTGCTGGGTAGCGGGGATGTTCCGGTCCTCGCGACGCCGCGGGTGGTCGCCTGGCTGGAAGCCGCGACGTGCGAGGCCGCTCGGGAGGCGGGCCGTCTCGATCCGGGACAGACTTCCGTCGGGACCCGCGTCGACGTCGAGCATCTCCTGGCCACCCCGGTGGGGGGCCGGGTCGAGGCCGTGGCGGATCTCACTCATGCCGACGGGCGGTTGTTGAGGTTCGCGGTGTCGGCGACGGACGGCGCGGGCCGCGTGATCGCGACCGGCGAGGTCACCCGCGTCGTCGTCGATCGTGAGCGGTTCCTGGCGCGGGTGCCTCGCGACGCCGGCTGAGGGCGATCGGCCTCCTTTATCACGGCAGGTTAGGAGCAACCTGACCAGAGCTTTGCCCGCAACGCCGTCCGGTAGGACAGACTTGCTCGGATGCGACCGGCAGCGGGGGACGCCCAGAACGTCCTGTGGATGATGCCCGGAGGCCTGATCTGGTGAGCCTGCCGGTCCTGCTCGCTGCCCTTGCGGCCTTCTTCTTTGCTGCGGGCAACAATCTGCAGCGGCACGTCGCCGCCAGGGTTCCCCGCAAGGGGTACGGCCCGTTCCGGTTGGTTCTGCGGCTTCTGTGCAGCCCGCGGTGGCTGGTGGGGGGTGCGTGCGCCGTCCTGGGCCTCGTCCTCCAGGTCCACGCCCTTCCTGCGGGCGGTCTGATCGTCGTCCAGTCCGTGATCGCCTCCACCCTGGTCTTCTCCCTGCTCATCGAGGCCGCGGTCGAACGGCGGCGGCCCTCCCCGATGCAGCTCGGCGGGGCTCTCCTCGTGGTTCTCGGGATCACTCTGCTGATCCGGGTCGGCAAACCGGTCATGGGGGATTCCCCGGCCTCCCTGTGGCGGCTGGCCCCGCTCTGGCTGACGGTCGCCGTCGTCGGGGTGGTGGCCCTGCTGCGGGCCCGCCATCGTCCGGGGGGACGTCTCACGGCCATCGTCCTCGGAGCGGCGGGCGGAGCGTGTTTCGCGATCGACGCCGTCTTTCTCCGCGACTTCGCCGAGGCCGTGCAGGTCCAGGACGGGCACCGGGAACTGGTGAACCTCGCGGGATTCGCGCTGACCTCAGCGGTCGGCAATCTCGCGGTGCAACGGGGTTTCCACCTCGCGCCGCTCCGGCACGTTCTTCCGGCGATGTCGGCGACCGAGCCGCTCGCCGCTTTCGCCTGCGGGTGGCTGGTTTTCGGCGAGCGCCTCCACGCGGGTGTGACGGTGGCGGTGGTGGTCCCGATCGGGCTCGTGATGATGGTCGGGGGAGTGATCGCCTGCGTCCTGAACCCGCCGATCCGAAACCTCGCTCACCGGCCGGCTCCGGATCCGGGACGAACGCTGGAACCGGACCGTCCGGCGTCCGGGGAAGGGTCCCCCGTCCCTGTCTGCGTTCCGACGGCGGACGGGCACCGGATCACGACGCTACCTGTCTCCCGGGACGAGTTCCGTCCCGTCCACACCGTGAGGGAACTGGCGCGGCACCCGGCCGAGGAAGGCCAGGACCTCGCGTCCTGACCGCCGGGTGATCGTCCGTCCTGCGGGTCCTGACGCGTGACCGGCCGGGTGCCGCCGTGTCCGCCACGGGCCCGGCTGCACCCGGCCGATGGCGCCACGGCGGCGGAGGCGGCGGTCAGGCCTTCTTGGTCTCCCAGAAGATCGTGGAGATCTCCTCGATCCTGGCGAGGAGCTGGTCGGCAACGGCCTCGTCCATGCTGCCCTTCGTGCCGCTCGCCCCGGCGAGCTTGGTGGCCTCGTTGACGAGCGTGTTCAGCTGGGGGTACTTCTCGAAGTGAGGAGCCTTGAAGTAGTCGGTCCAGAGCACCCACAGGTGGTGCTTGACCAGTTCGCTGCGCTGCTCCTTGATCAGGATGGCGCGGGTCTTGAAGGCCTCGTCGTCCGAAGCGTGGTACTTGGCGATGATCGCCTTGACCGACTCGGCCTCGATCCGTGCCTGGGCCGGGTCGTAGACGCCGCACGGAAGGTCGCAGTGCGCACTGACCTCGGTGCCCCGGACGGCGGCGAAGAGACGGGACAGCATCTCCCACTTCCTTTCCCTCGATCGTCTTCTGATCGGTCGTCATGGTGGACCGCGTGATCGTGTGATCGTGGTGCGCCGACGGCCACCCCGTCGTCACCGTACCGGGGCACCCGGTGCGCCGCATGCCGGCGCGAGCCGATCGCCCCACTCAGTTTCCGGGCCGCCGCGCGGTGGGAAAGAGGCGAGGCCGTGGCCAGATCCTGGCCCGGACGACACCGAGGAGGCCGTCGTCCGGGACGGCGCCGACGAGCCAGGAATCCACGCCCTCGGCGGGGTTGTCCCGTTCGACCCACCAGCCGTCGGGTTCGCGTCGCAGGAGGCGCTTGACGGCCTCCGGCCGGTCCCCCGGAAGCCGGACGATGACGAGCGCGCCAGGCCCCGGCGCCCCCCGACGGTCGTCCGCGACGGACCGCACCAGGAGACGGTCGCCGTCCCGCAGGGTCGGCACCATCGACCGTCCTCGCACGATCCGTAGACTCCAGCCCATATCCGCCCCGTTCGTCGTGTCCGGATGCCCGTCGTGTCCGGATGCCCGTCGTGGTACACCCTGGTGACAACCCATCATCGTGATGCGGAGGCATCGTGCTCGCCGTCTACGCCACGCGTGTCAGCCGTGAGGACCCGCTGTCCGGTCTGGAGGTCGGGGAACGCCCCCGGCCCGACGTCCCCGACGGCTGGACGAGGGTGAGGGTCCGGGCCGCCGGTCTCAACCACCACGACCTGTGGAGCCTCCGGGGAGTCGGTCTGTCCTCCGACCGGTTGCCGATGATTCTCGGCTGCGACGCCGCGGGCGTGGACGACGACGGGTCCGAGGTCGTCGTCCACGCGGTTATCTCGGATCCCGGCTGGCGGGGGGACGAGACCCTCGACCCACGCCGGTCGCTGCTGTCCGAGCGGTACGCCGGGACGCTCGCCGAGGAGGTCGTCGTCCCCCGGCGCAACGTGGTTCCCAAGCCGGCGGGCCTGAGTTTCGTCGAGGCCGCCTGCCTGCCCACCGCCTGGCTGACGGCGTATCGGATGCTCTTCACCCGGTCGGGGCTCGCGCCGGGGACGACGGTGCTGGTCCAGGGCGCCGGGGGCGGGGTGGCCACGGCGTTGATCCGGCTGGCGTCGTCCACCGGGTACCGGGTCTGGGTGACCAGCAGGGACGAGGAGAAGCGGGCCCGGGCCCTCGAACTCGGCGCGGACGCCGTGTTCGGGCCGGGGGCGCGGCTGCCCGAGCGGGTCGACGGCGTCATGGACACGGTGGGGGCTGCGACCTGGAGCCATTCCTTGAAGTCGCTCCGCCCCGGAGGGGTCCTGGTCATCGCGGGCGCGACCAGCGGGTACACCCCTGACTCCGGTGAGCTCAACCGCGTCTTCTTCCTCCAGCTCAAGGTCGTCGGCTCGACGATGGGCACCCGGGACGAACTCGACCGGCTGGTACGTCTCTGCGGGACGACGGGGGTCCGTCCGGTCGTCGACTCGGTTCTCCCGCTCGCGTCGGCGCGGGACGGTTTCGCCCGGATGCTCGCGGGTGATCTTGTCGGAAAGGTGGTCTTCACCTGCCCGTGACCGTCGTTCCCGTCGAGGCCGTGAAGGTGCGAGGCTTGCGTCATGAGTCATCGCGCCGTCGACCTCGCGGAGAGGTTGAGCCGGGTCAACGAACACTGGTCGCCCGCGGTCGTCGCTCGTATGAACGACTACGAGGTGAAGGTCGTCAAGCTCGCCGGAGAGTTCGCGTGGCACGCCCACGACGACACCGACGAACTGTTCCTGGTGCTCTCCGGGCGCCTGACCATTCGTCTGCGGGACGGTGAGGTGCATCTGGAGGCAGGCCACCTCTTCGTCGTCCCCCGGGGGGTCGAGCACTGCCCGGTCGCGGACGGCGAGGTCCACGCCGTCCTGATCGAGCCGACAGGCGTGGTGGGCACGGGCGAGGTCACCGGCGAGGTCACCGGCGGCGGGAACGCCTCGACGCCGGTGACGTCTCCAGATGCTCGATGAACGCGGTGAGGGCGCGAAGACTCGCCGGGGTCAGCTGCGCGGCCCGGACGGCGATGTCCCGGACCTCCCGGTCCCGCATGACCTGGATCAGTGCCAGATGCGCGTCGATCCGTTCGACCTCCTCGTTCTCTCCGAGGAAGTAGCCGACGTCGACACGGAAGTACCGGGCCAGGCCCTGCAGCACGGCCCCGGACGGGTTGTCCCTCTGGCCGGTGAGCAGCTGGGAGAGGTAACTCGCCGACAGGGGGACCCCCGCCTCGGTCACCCCCTTGGCGACGTCGCGGAGACTGCACTTCTTCCCGTCGGGACGGCGATGGAGATCGAAGAGCCGGTCGAGCTTCTCGGCCAGGCTGTCGGTGCTCGCTGACCGGCGCCGGTCGTCGTTCATCCCGTACCCTCCCTTCGATTCATGCTCTGACACATTTCACCATCGCGGGGCACCACTGTCTGTCAGGTTCGGGCGGAGCGGTCGGCCGGCGGGCCCCAGCAGGGCCCCACCCGGGCCGCGGCCTCGGTCAGTCTGCTCCCTCTACGGTCCCTGAACTGCGGTGATCTCGTCGACGCGCCAGAACCCACCGGTCAGGGCCAGGCGAAGGAACAGGGTGCGCCGCTGGACCGTCGTCCATCCGCCGTCGCCACGGAGGGTGATGATGGCGTGCACCTGGCGATGGACGGCGGACGTCGTGTCGGGCGGGTGCTCGTCGCCGCCCAGCCGGACGTCGACGTCGGCCCGGGCATGTCGTCGTGTCCACTCGTCCCACTCCGCCCCGGGGGCCGAGTCGCCCGCGAAGGTGGAGGTCTCCCGGCGCAGTCCCGGTGTCAGCCACCCCAGGGCGAGGCGCCGCACCGTGTCGTTCGGACGGGTGTCGACGCGCGTGTCCCACGACAGGACGGCTCTGACGGTGGTGAGTGCCACGGTGTCGGCCGGTCCCTCGACGGGGGCTCCCACGGGGACCGGGGCCGTGGAGGGGAGAACGGCGATCGCCGCTTCCTCCGCGCTGTCCGGCGCCGGTGTGCCGCCTCCGCACCCGGCCAGCGTGACGGCGAGGAGGAGCGCCCCCGCCGGGATCAGGCGTAACGGACGGCGCGCCACTGCTGACTCCGCCAGTAGGAAGTGGTCAGGTCGGCGGTGCGGACACGGGTGCCCGACCGTGGTGCGTGGATCATCGTTCCTCCCCCGAGGTAGATGCCGACATGATGGGCGACCGCCTCTCCGGGGCTGGTGAAGGAGATGACATCCCCGGGACGCAGCCTGTCGCGGGGTACCGGCGTGCCGGTCCGTGTCTGGGCGTCCGCCGAGTGCGGCAGCTTCACCGAGCCGCCCGACGCGCGGTAGGCCGCGTAGAGAACGAGGCCGGAGCAGTCGAGGCCGCCTCTGGTCGGTCCCCGGAACGATCCTCCCGACCACACGTACGGAACACCGGTCTGCCCCCTCGCCGCCTCGACGAACCGGGTCGCGAACCCGCGTGCCACGACCGGGACGTGCTCCACGGCAGCGGTGAGGTCCTCCATCCTTTGGGTGATCTTGTTCACGTAGTCCCTCGTCTCCTCGAAACGGGGGATCCCCTTCGCCGCGAGCACGGCTCCCGGCCCGGCGTTGTAGGCCGCGAGCATCAGTTCGACGAGATCGCCCGTCACGGCTCCCCGGGCCTTGGCGGCGGACATCGACGAGGCCAGGTGGCAGTCGTAGGTGGCCTGGGAGAGGATCGCGTCCGCAGGGTCGAACGGGGACGGCGGTCCGTCGCCGTCGCCGTCGCCGTCGCGCCCCCAGCGACGCCACGTCGCGGGCATGAACTGCGCGAGGCCCTGCGCGCCGGCGCGGGAGACGGCGCGCGGGTTCCAGCCGGACTCCGCCTCCAGCTGTGCGGCCAGCAGGGCGGGGGTCACGGCCGGGCACAGGGTGCCCGCCGTGTTGACGAGGGCCGCGTAGACCGCGGGGACGGTCCCGGGTCGCAGAGGGGGCGCCGTCCGCGCGGGGATCTGCCCGCCCATGGTCACGACGAGCACCACCAGGAGGAGGACGAGTCCCACCGAGAGGGCGACGAGCCAGCCGATGACGGCTCTCACGACGACGGGCTCCTGCCGGGCGCTGGGATCACCGGTACCTCCCCGGGCGCCGTCGTCGTGCCCGGCCCCACGAGTTGTTCGCTGTAGCGATCAGTGGATGATCTGTGCACTATAGCGAACATCTGCCGGGCGTCTCGTGACGGACCGGGCCCGAGGGCCCGGACGGTGGTCACTTCTCGCCGGCCGTCCGGACGGCAGCCAGGTACCACTGCGAGCCGGACGGTGCGATTGTGAGGGCGAGTGGTTTCCTGCCCGGTGTGACCAGGGCGAACGGCACCGGGGTGTTCTTTTCGAGAGACAGGACGGAGAACCCGGACGGTCGCTTGGGCACGATGTCGACGATCTCTTGCGGCGCGTTCGCCGGGTCTCGGTTCATCGCGTAGACATGTCCTTCGACGAGGCTGATCGGCGTGTACTGCGCGAGCAGCGAACTGATTCGCCGGACACCCGGGTCGACCACGACCTGCCCCACCGCCGTGATCGATCCGGACACCTGCCGCGTGACTCCCGCCTGGGTGATGTCCGCTCCTGCCGGGACGGCGTCGTTGATGAGGATCTTCGCGGTCTGCGTGTCGACGAGAGAGATCTTCTGGGGGTCGTTGCCCTTGCGGGCCCAGACCGTGAGCAGGTACCGGCCTGCGATGTCCACCATCCGCGCCGGTGGGCCCAGGGCCCCGGGCGGCGGCGGTACCGCGTGCGCCTGGAACCCCGTGGCCGTCGCGCGGATCCAGGTCCCGGCGAGGACGGCCACGACGGCGGGACCATCGGCGGCCAGAGCCCGGGCCTTCGGCGGTATCGGGACCCGGCTCAGGGCGCCCTCGTTGACCAGCCAGACGGCGGCGCCCGCCGTGACGAGCGGCGCGGTGCCGGTCCAGGTCACCTTCGCCCCGGCGGGGAGGACGATCCTGCGAGGCTCCGGCACCTCGGCCACCTGGCGCCGGGACCGGTCGGGGCCGGACGCCTCCTGGTCCGGCGCCGGTGAGGCCGGCCAGTAGGCCAGCGCCGAAGCCGAGGCGAGCGCCAGGACCTTGCGGCCGTCGATGTGCGTCAGCCACGGTCCGTCCCATTCCGCGCCCCACCGTGATCCGCCGCGGTGCGTCACCGTGCCCTTCCCCGGATCGACGTGGATGATCCGTCCCTCGCCGTCGCGGGTCGCGACGACGGTGTCCCGGACCGCGACCTTGGTCCACTGCGCGACCTCCGCCGTCCAGGCCGTACGGGTGGAGAACCCCGGCAGCGTCCCGGGGAGGGATGACAGTGGCCCCCGTTCGGGGGCGCCGGCCGCCTCGTCGCCGGCCGCCTCTCCCTCCGGCGGGCGCATCGTGGCTCCGGCCTGGGATCGCCAGGGCTGGGACATCACCGTCGCGGCGATGAGGATCAGCAGAACCACCCCGAGTCCGATGACCGCCGCCACGGGACGACGAACGCGCCGCGGGACGAGGTCGTCGGCCGGGAGGCTCCTTCGAGCCATCGTCGTGACCGGTGGGGGTGTCATGACCGGTGGGGGTGTCGTGACCGGCGGGGGCGTCGGAGCCGGTGGTGGTCTCATGAACGGTGGGGGTGTGGCCTTGGCCGCGGGGGTTCCGGCGGCCGTTCCGCTCGGTTCCGTTCCCCGGGCGTCGGTGAGGCCGGGTCCTTCGCGTCGGGCGAGGTAGGGATGGGGCGGCGGGACGGCCTTCCGCGGGACCGGCTTGTCCTTCTCGGTGGAGAGATGAATCACTCGGAGAGCGGGATCCGGAGCCTTCGCCTGCGGGAGGGGTGGTGCCACCGGGGCCGGAGCCGGAGGTGGAGCCGCAGCCGGAGGTGGAGCCGGGGTCTGCGGTGGTGACCAGGGAACATTCCCGGCGTCCACCAGATCGAACGTTCCGTCCGGATGGGCGATGAGGTGACGTGTCCCCGAAGGGTCTGTCGCGGTGACGCCGACGTCCCGGCCCAGGGTCGCGGCCATGCGCGCCGCCTCTCCCATCAGTTGCCGTCGTACGTCGTCGCTCTTGGCCGGAGCGAGGGTCCTGCCGTTGAGCGTCGCCCGGCCGTCGAGCGTGAGGACCAGGGAGACGACAGGCCAAGTGGCTGATGCCTCGTGGTGAGCGTGTGGATTCCCCGCCGGAGGGACGGGCCCGGGCGTCCGGCTCAAGGTGGCCCCTCTCTTGTTGATCGCCTCGGTGGTACCCCGTGAGGGAGCCCGTGGGAAGACACGGTGCGGACCTCACCTTGACTGTTTGCTGACCTGCACGCTAGCCATAGTGTTCGACATAGCAAACAAGGGGGCATGGTGGCAGACGCGGAGGATCCCTGGTTGACCGCGGCACGTACGCTCCGGTCCGAGGAGCCGGAGAAACGCTCGCTCGCCGTCCGCTCCGATCCGGTGCCGGAGCGGCTGCAGTCGCACGAGGTGGCGCCCGCCGAGGCGCCCGTGCCCGGGCACCGCATCCCGCGGTGGTTCGAGCGGCCTCGTCCGCACCTCGGTGAGGGCACGGCGAGTGGGGCCGCCCGCTGGTGGTGGCTCGGCGTCCACGGCGGAGCGGGGGTGAGCACGCTCCTCGAACTCGTGCCCGGCGGTGCGGACGCCTTCCGGTTCTGGCCGTCCCCTTCGGTGCACGGCGGGCCCGACGGCCTGGTCCTGGTCTGCCGGACGCACGCGCACGGTCTGCGCTGCGCCCGCGCGGCGGTGCACCAGTGGAACTCGCACGACGTGCCGGATCGCCTCACCCTGCTGGGACTGGTCGCGATCGCCGACGCCCCCGGCAAACTGCCCGTCCCCCAGTCCCAGGCGTTGCGTCTGCTCGCCGGCGCGGTGGAGAGGCTCTGGACCGTCCCGTTCCTGGAGGACCTGCGGCGGGCGCCCGACATCCACGGCCTCCCGATGCCGCCCGCCCTGGCGAAGCTCTCCTCCGACCTCGAAGCGCTACGGCCCTTGACCGAGGCGTTGTGGTGAGCGGCGGCACCTACCTCGCTCGCCGCGTGGTCGCCGGCCACCGTTGGCGGAAGGCTCGTTCGCTGCGGTCCCGCCTGAGGTCGACCTCGCCGGTCAACCTCGTTCTGACCGGGCGTTTCACCGCTGCCGGGCTCGGTTCGACCACCGATCTGTACCGGGCCGGGGACGTGTTCGGCAGGTCGTGGGGTTTCCTCCACGTCGCCTCGACCGGGCACGGGTCGATCGTCCTCACCTGTGAGATCAGCGGCGACGCGCTGGAGGACGCCGAACGCGCCGGGACCTGGGTCGCCCGGCTCGGCCTGTGGCTGGCGATGCTCTCCCACGAGCCTGATCTCGTGGCGTGCGTCGTCAGCATCGATCGTGGTTCCGGCACGAGCGACGTGGAGGTCCGTCTGCAGCTGACCTACCAGGTCGCGGGTCCGCACGACCTGCGTGACCCGGCGGCCCAGGCGACGGAGCTGGCGGCCCGCATCCCGGAGCTCACGAGGTCGCTCGCCGACGTCGGCCGCGTGACGGCGGCGACCAGCGAGAGCGTCCGGGCGACGGTCCTCGCCGCCTACTCGCCGTCCTCGGGGAGCGGGAACGGGACACCGGCACCGGCCAGGGTCGGGCGGGGGCGCCGGGCGGTGCAGGTGCTCGACCTCAAGGAGAGCTGGAACCACGTGGGCCACGGCTCGGAACGGGCGGCCGTCTCGACCACCTGGTCCCTCAGCCGCCTCGCCTCCAGCGTCGTCCTGTCCAGTGCTCTGCCACCGCTGATGACCATCCCGCCCGATCTCGCGCACATCCGTGTCGGCCTGATGGCCCAGCCGTCGAGCGGCGCACCCTCCACGTACGACCCCCGCGAGTGGACGGGGCTCAGCGCCGGGGCCCTCGGGCTGCGGACTCCTAAGGGGGCGGAGGAGGACCTCCCGACACCGGCCTTCTCGATGCTGGTGACGGCGACGGTGGCACGCCAGGAGCTCCTGGCGGACGCCGCCCTCGCGGTGCGTGGCTGCCTCCCACCGGACGTGCAGCCGTGGCTCCGGCCCCTGTACGGCGACCAGGCGGCCGGTTTCGCCGCGGGCCTGCCTCTCGGGCTCGCCCCCGACGAGCACACCCTTCCGCCCCGGACCGTCGCGACGGCGCCCGAACCCCGGCCCGGCCGGACATGACTGGTGGAGGCGCGGCCCTGGGCATGGTCCGCGAGTCACGAGAAGGAGAGACCGATGACACCGTTCCTCACATCCGTGGTGGCCGTCGGCGTCCGCGCCGCCACGCCGTCCCCGACCGGAGGCAGGGTCGACGTCAGACCCACGGCTCCGGCCTTCGCGGGCCACTTCAACGAGCTGGTGGGGTGGGTGCTGTGGGGATGCACCCTCGTCTGCGTCATGGGGATCGCGATCATCGGCGCCATGCTCGCCCTGTCCCTTCGCCGGGGGGAGACCGGCGAGTACGTCGCGAGGCTCCTGGCGGCCGCCACGGGTGTGATCATCGTCGGCCTGTCGTCGACGATCGTCAACGCGTTGATGAGGTGAGCGCTCCCTGCGCGGTCACGCCGGGCACGCGGCACGCGCCGGGTGGGACGGCGGGATCACCTCAGGGATCCGACAGCGGGAGGACGGCACCATGACGATCACCATGACGATCACCATGATGGTCGGAATGACGGGGGACCTTCCCGCGCTTCTCCTCCCCGCCGCGCCCTCCCCACCACCGGGCGGAGGCACCGTCCCGGGCGACCAGTTCGCGACGCTGGTCCGCCAGCTGTCGACAGGCCTCATCAACCTCCTGGAGATGATGACCGGCAGCTGGGTGCTGGTGGGGGCTCCGAGGACGGGTGTCCATGACTCGATCCTCACGAAGACGCAGGAACTGACGCTCCCCCTGACGGTGGTGGTGGCGACGATCGGCGTCATGGTGGCCGGTACCCGGATGGTCGTCTCCAGCACGCGTCTCCAGGAGACCGGCCGGGACCTCCTTCGCGGTCTGCTCCTGCTGGCCGTCTTCGGGACCGGATCCGTCTGGATCGTGACCAAGGTGCGGGAGGCCTTCGACGCGGCCGTCGCCTCCGTCGTCCTCGACGATCTCTCGGCACCCACCACGAAGAGCCTCACCCAAGTGATCACGGTCGCGGCCGCCGACAAACCCGGAGTGATGTTCGTCCTGTCCGTCGTCGGCATGGTCTCCGTGCTCATGCAGTTCGTCATGCTGCTGCTGCGCGAGCCCGCGCTCGCCGTCCTGACCGGGCTGCTGCCGGTCGCCGCCGGCGCGTCGATGAGCGGGCTCGGCCGGATCTGGTTGATGAGGATCATCAGCTGGATCGCGGCTCTGGTCATCTACAAGTTCGTGGCCGCCGTGATCTATGCGACGGCCTTCGGCTCGCTCCGGACCGCCAAGGACCTGACGGACATCATCACGTGCATCACCTTGATCATCATCGCGGTCGCGGCGTTGCCGATCCTCGTGCGCCTCCTGACCCCGACCATCATGGCGATGCAGCCAGGGGGCGGGTCGCTCGCGGCCGCGGGGACGATCGGCTCCGGTGCCGTGCTGCTCAACGGGCAGAACCGCAAGGGTGGTTTCGGCGACGACCGTCCCTCGGACGCCGGGGCGCCCTCCCGGCCCGGCCTCGCCCTGGGGGCGTTGCCGGCGCAGACCGGCACCGTCCCGAGAGCCCTGCCCGCCGGGGCGCGACAGGCGACCGGACCGGACGACGGCTTGGACCTCGATCCTCCCCTCCCCGTCATCCGGAGAGCAGGCCCCGACGCGGGGGTCGTCCGGCGACCCGGCACCCTCGGCCGGACCGGCGACGAAGCGGAGCCCCTCCGGTGAGCGGGTCCGTGCCGACCTCGACGCGGCCTCCGATCCGGACGTACGGCGGGTGGCGCCGGCCGATGTCCCCGGGGCTGGGCGCCCTCGCCCTCGTGCCGACCTTGGGGATCTTCGTCGGCCTGATCGTGACGCTCCTCGTGGCCACGACCACCTCCCTGACGGCGGGGGCGATCTGCGGAGCGGTGTTCCTGCTGCTGACGGCCCCCGCCGTCGTCCAGATCGGTGACCGGCCGGCCTGGCGTCACCTCACGCTGCGCTGGGCCTGGCGGCGGGCCCGGAGGACGGGTGCCGCGGTCTACCGGTCCGGTCCCCTCGGCCATCTGCCCGAGGAGGACTGCCGCCTGCCCGGGCTGCTCGCGCGGTCCCGGGTGTGGTCCGCGCGCGACTCGTACTCCCGGCCGTTCGCCCTGATCCAGCATCCGTTCTCGAACCAGTGGACCGTGGTCCTGGCCGTCAACCCGAACGGTGGCGCGCTCATCTCGCGGGAGGACCGGGACGGCCGTGTCGCGCACTGGGACACCTGGCTAGCCGTCCTCGGCAGGGAGCACGGGATCGACCAGGTGGCCGTGGTCCTCGACCAGGTGCCGGATCCCGGGCGGATCCTGCGGGCCTGTGTCGACGAGTCGATCGCGCCGGACGCACCGGAGTTCGCCGCGCGGATGATGCGGGACGCCGCCCGCGTCTACCCGACCGGCAGCGCGGAGCTCACCGCGTTCGTCGCCATCACCTTCAGCGGGCGCAAGCTCGCCGTCCCGACCGGTGACCGTGTCGCCGAGGAAGCCGCCGAACTGGCGGCCCGCGAGATCGGTACCCGGCTCCCCGGGCTCTCCCGGTCGCTCGTGGCGACCGGATCGGGGGAGGGCCGGCCGGTCACGGCCGACGGCCTCGCCACGATGGTGAGGGGATGGTACGACCCCGCGGTCCAGGTCCCGCTCGCCGAGGCGGCCGCCCGGGGCTGGGAACCGGGCCTCCGCTGGGAGGACGCCGGTCCTGTCGCCGCGCAGGAGACCTGGGACACCTACCGGCACGACTCGGGGCTCTCCCGGGTCCTGGAGATGACGAGTTCTCCCCGGGGAACCGTCTACGACTCGGTGCTGTCGCCGATGATCGCACCGATGCCCGGACGCAAACGGGTCACCCTGCTGTACCGGCCGCTCCCCGCCGCCGATGCCCCCGCGGCCCTCGATCTCCAGGTCCGGGCGGCGCTCAACCGGGCGGGGCGGCGCAAAGGTCTCGTGCACGCCCACGACAGCGCGGAGGTCCGTGCCGCGGTGCAGGCCGCCCAGGAGGAGGCGACAGGTGCCGGCGTCGTCTCGTTCTCGATGTTCGTCACCGTCACGGTGGACGGCGACCGGGACGGCGGCCGGCCCGAGGAGGATCTGCGAGCGGCGACCGAGGCGATCGTCCGGGCCGCGCGGTCCGCCCAGGTCGTGCTGCGTCCGGTCGCGGGAGCGCAGGCCGCGGCCTTCGCCGCGGGACTCGGGGTCGGCATCGTTCCCGTCAACCACTCGCTGCTGCCGTCCGGCGTCCGGTCCGGCGTCTGAACCGTGGACCAGTACCAGCAGGAACCGACGGCGGAAGGAATGGGGACATGAGAAAGAACCCGTCCCGGCGCGCGGGCCGTCTCGGCCTGCGTGGGGGAGTCGGCCGCGGAGGCGGCGCGACGACGTTCGTGCCCGTCCCCCTGGAGTGGCAGGGCACGACCCGGCAGGTCGCGGGCCTGTTCCCGTGGGGGGTGCCGGGGCGGCTCCCCGCCATCGGCGTCCCGACCGGCCGTCACCAGCTGGGGGCCGGAGTGGTGTGCTTCGACCCGGCGAGCTGGTTCCGCGCGGGGCTGATCGCCAACCCGTCGGTCCTCGTCCTCGGCAAACCGGGCCTCGGCAAGTCGACCCTCGTCGACCACTGGGGAATCGGGCTGGCCGCCATGGGCTACCGCATCCTCGTCCCCGGCGACACCAAGCCCGACCACGTGGAGATGACCCGCGTTCTCGGCGGGGCGGTGCAGCAGGTGCGGCGCTCCGGCGGCGCCGCCCTCAACCCCTGCGATCCCGGGGGTATGGGGGCCTCGGCCGCCCGCATCGGAGGCCAGGCGGGGGACACCCTCCTGCACGAGGCGATCGGCCGCGGGACGACCGCCGTCCACTCCCTGGTCCAGCTGATCCGTGACGGTTCTCCGGTGCTGGACCATGAGCGGGCGGCTCTCGCGATGGCTCTGCGCGTCCTCTACACGTCAGGCCGGCGCGCCCCCTCGTTGCCGGATGTCCTCGACGTCCTGGGGCAGAGGCCGGACGAGATCCGTTCGGTCGTGCTCGCCCGGGGCGGGGACGACGACTACGACGTCCTGCTCGACCCGTTGCGCCGTTCCCTGCTCGCCCTGCTCGCGGGTCCCTACGGCAACGTCTTCTCGCGCCCGGTCGACCGCAGCGACATCGACACCCCCGCCCTGGACATCGACACGTCGGCCATCAAGGCCGGGGATCCGGGGTACCTGGCGGCGGTCCTCATCTGTGCCTGGAGCGAGGCCTACGGGCGGGTGGAGTCCGCTCAGGCCCTCACGGCGGCCGGGCTGGAGCCACGCCGCCAGCACGTGGTGATCCTCGACGAGCTGTGGCGCGTGCTCCGCGTCGGCCGTGGGACCGGAATGGCGGACCGGGTGAACGAGCTCACCCGCCTCAACCGGACCGAGGGGGTGTGCCAGATCATGGTCACCCACGGAGTCCGGGATCTCTCCACCGGGCGCGACCAGCAGGTGGAGGGCATCGAGCACCGTGCGGGGGCGCTCGTGATCGGCGGGATCCCGAAAGGCGAGGTCCGGGCCCTGCAGGACGTCGTCACGCTCACCGACGCGGAGGCCGGACAGCTCGTCTCGTGGTCGTCCGCGCCGGACCTCGACCCGCGCACCAGGCCTCCGGGCTCGGGGAAGTTCCTCATCAAGCACTCCCCGACGGAGCCGGGTATCCCCGTCGACGTCATGCTCACGCCGACCGAACTGGCCTGGGGCGGACAGAACTCGAATCGCGCATGGGAGGACTGAGTCGTCGTACCCGGGAAGAATGGATTCTTCGCCAGGGCTTTCTGGATGCCAAGGCAACTGAATTGATACAACTGATGTGGTGGGCCCGTATATCCGGCGGTGCCGTGGCGGCCAATGAAGCCGAAGATCCGTGGATCCGCGGAAAACCGTGGAGGGGAGGAATGGCGCTCCCCTTCACCTGGGAACATTGACAGCGGCTCATCGGCCGGGTTGGCTGTGTCCGGGCTTCGTCCGGTCGTCCTGGGCCGGGGTTTCGGATGTTCTCGGGGGGCAAGACGGTGGATTTGGTTGACGGCCCCGGGTTCGGACCCTGCGGGATGATGTTCGCCTCGATCGAATCGATGCTCTCCTCCCCGTTCTCGCTAGAGTCTTTGGTCTCCGTCGTTGAGCGTGAGATCGATTTCCCCATCACGGTCGAGGTGCTCCCGCCGGGGCTCGGGCCGGACATATCGGGGTTGAGCGTCGTCGTCGGCGACGAAATCCGGATCTACCATCCTTCCGGCCCGGAATGGATGAGGCTCGTCGTCGTGACCCGTCAGCTCGCGCATCTTCTCCTGCACCGTCCGGGCGGATCCGCCGGAGCGGGAGTGCCGCGCCGGACCGGGGACGACCCGGACGGCGAACTGCTCGGCATCCTGCTCGCCGACCACGCCGAGCAACTGCTGATCGGGCAGGACACGACCCGCACGGACGACGGTCAGGCGGTCCGGGCGCAGCTCGATCTGATGATGCCTCTCTGGGCGATGCTCGTCGACGGTACGTCCGCGCCCCTGTCGTGGCCCGAGCCCCTGCGTCTCGGGGGCGTCCGTCCCGGGGCGGGCCGGGGTCGTGGCTGTCCCGGCCGGCCGCGGGCGGCCGCCCGCCCGGCCGCCCCGGAGAACGCCGCTCACCCACGGACGAGTGAGGCATGCCTGCGCTGGCGGCGACAGCGTGTCGTCACCGACCTCTACGACATGCGGCGAGGGCTCCGTGGCCTGGTGCCTCCGGACCTGCCCGCCCTGGCCCTGGAACAGGTCCGCGGGGCCGGTCTCTTCGGGCCCGTCGCGACAGCCGCCGCCGACCGCGTCTTTCTGGAGGTCGCCCTCGCGGCCCGGGCCGGGCATGCCGTCACCAGGGAACCGCTGGGGGACGACGCGGGCGTGTGGCTGCCCGGGAGGACGCCGGCGGAGGCCGCCGCCCACGTCGCCGGGCAGGAGAGACTGGTCGCCCCCGGCGGCGTCCGGACGGTGATCGGCGCTGTCCGCGACCTCCTGACCGGCGCGGTGGCCGATCAGGTCTCGGGCAGCCCGAGCCAGGCGTGCCATCCTCCGTGGAGGACGAGCCAAGCCATCAGCCCGTAGCCGGCCTGGCCGGGGTGGACGCCGTCCCCGGCGGCGAGGTCGGTCAGCCAGTCCTCGTGGGCGACGAGCGGGGAGAAGCAGTCGACGTACCGGACCCCCCGGCGCAGACAGACGTCCGCGAAGGCGGCGGAGAGCTCCGAGATCCGGGCGTTGCCCGACTCCTCGGGGGCCGGGGGCGGCCCGACGACGAAGACGGCGAGTCCGCGGGTGGCGCACTCGTCGAGCACGTTGGCGAGGTTGAGGCGTGAGCGGGGCAAGGAGAGGCCCCTGCGGAGGTCCTCGTGCCCCAGCCCGATGACCAGGCGGCAGTCCTCCGGGGCAGCTCCGGAGAACCGGCGCCGGGTCTCCTCGGCCCACCGGCCCACGAGCTCCGCCGTCGTCTCTCCGGGGATCCCGAGCGGATAGATGGTCAGCTGGGTCCCGCTCCGCGTCGTCCGGGCCCCCACCCGCCCGACCCATCCGAGGGACCGCGCGTCGCCGACCCCGGCCACGAGGTCGTCACCGACGACGCACACGCGGATCTCCCGGAGGCCCGGGCGGCTCATCGTGTCGGCCTGCCCCGACGGTGTCATGCCCATGTGCGGCTCATTCGTCGTCCAGCCGGGCCAGCCACGTCGCGAGGCGCTCGACCGGTGTCTCGAACCCGGGAAAGTCGTCGACGAACTCGCGGAGGCGTCCGGCGACCCAGGCGAGGGTCACCTCCTCCTCGCCGCGACGCTTCTCGAGCTCCTCGATGCCTCGGTCGGTGAAGTACACGGCCCGCATTCTCCCCTGGCCTCGACAGGTCCGGTATCCGGCTCGCCGCCATGGTGGCCTGCCCGGGAGGTATCTGCGGGCGCAACGAGAGGAAAGTGTGGGGACGACAGGCCTGTCGTGACGCCGAGTGACAAGAAACACGCATCACATCGCAGGAGAGTGACGACGGCGTTCAGCGGTCGAACGCCTGCCTGATCAAGGAGGCCTGTTCGGCCTGGTGTTTCTTCGACGAGCCGGTCGCGGGTGAGGCCGCCGCGGCCCGGGAGACCCGGACGAGCGCCCGGCCCCCGAGGTGCTCCGGAAGGTTGAGGGCGATGAAAGGCCAGGCTCCCTGGTTCGCGGGCTCGTCCTGTACCCAGACGAGTTGCGCTCCCGGATGCGGTTCGAGGGCGGCGGCCAGGGCGCGTGGGTCGAGAGGGTACAACTGCTCCAGCCGGATGATCGCTGTCCGGGTGTCGTCGCGCCGGGTGCGTTCCGCGACGAGATCGTAATAGACCTTTCCCGCGCAGAGGAGGACCCGGTCGACGTCCGCGGGCCGGAGCCGTCCGGGGTCGGGGGCGACCGTCAGGAAGGACCCGGCGGTGAAGTCCTCGACGGGGGACGCCGCCGCCCGCAGCCGCAGCATCGACTTGGGGGTGAAGACCACCAGCGGATGCCTGTCGCGTGAGTACGCCTGGCGCCGGAGCAGGTGGAAGTACGACGCCGGTGTCGACGGGATCGCCACGGTCATGTTGTTCTCGGCGCACAGCTGCAGGTAGCGCTCGATCCGGCCGGACGAGTGGTCGGGTCCCTGGCCCTCGTACCCGTGCGGCAGGAGCAGGACGACGGAGGAGCGTTGACCCCACTTCTGCTCGGAGCAGGAGATGAACTCGTCGACGATCGTCTGGGCGCCGTTGCCGAAGTCACCGAACTGGGCTTCCCAGAGAACGAGGGCGTCCGGTCTCTCGACCGAGTACCCGTATTCGAAGCCCATCGCCGCGTACTCCGACAACAACGAGTCGTAGATCCAGAGCTTCGCCTGGTCCTCCGAGAGGTTCGCCAGGGGGGTCCACTCGGCGCCGGTCACCTTGTCGGTGAGGACGGCGTGGCGCTGCACGAAGGTGCCGCGACGGCTGTCCTGGCCGGCCATCCGGATCGGGATGCCCTCAAGGAGGAGCGATCCGAAGGCCAGCAGCTCCCCGTACCCCCAGTCGACGGATCCCCCGGCCGACATCGCGGCCCGTCGTTCCAGCAGTTGCTGCAGTTTGGGGTGGACGGTGAACCCCGGCGGGGGCGAGACGTGGGCGTCACCGATCCGCTTCAGCACCTCGGGGGAGACGGCGGTCGGCGTGGAGCGGGAGGGGGCGCTGTCGATCTCCCGGGCGAGCCGCTGGGCGAACGGCAGGTCGAGGCCGGCCGTCGCGTCGCTGGAGACGGGGGGTTTCGCCTCGGACGACGTGTCCCGGGTCTCCGCGAACACGCGCTCCAACTGCCCCTGGTAGTCGCGCAGGGCCTGCTCGGCGTCCTCGACGGTGATGTCGCCGCGCCCGACGAGACCTTCGGTGTAGAGCTTGCGGACGCTGCGCTTCGCCTCGATGAGGTTGTACATCAGCGGCTGGGTCATCGAGGGGTCGTCCCCCTCGTTGTGGCCGCGGCGCCGGTAGCAGATCATGTCGATGACGACGTCCTTGTCGAACTCCATCCGGAACTCGAACGCCAGCCGCGCGATCCGCACACAGGCCTCGGGATCGTCGCCGTTCACGTGGAAGATCGGCGCCTGGATCATCCGGGCGACGTCCGTGCTGTACACCGAGGACCGGGAGGAGGCGGGCGCCGTCGTGAAACCGACCTGGTTGTTGATGACGACGTGGATCGTGCCGCCCGTGCGGTAACCGCGCAGCTGGGACAGGTTGAGGGTCTCGGCGACCACCCCCTGCCCGGCGAACGCCGCGTCACCGTGCACGAGCACGGGAAGGACCGAGAAGAAGGCGCTTCCCCGGTTCAGGCGGTCCTGCTTGGCCCGGACGATGCCCTCGAGGACGGGGTCGACCGCCTCCAGATGGCTCGGGTTCGCGGCGAGATAGACGTGGGTGGTGTCACCGGACTCGGCGGTGAAGGTGCCTTCGGTACCGAGGTGGTACTTCACGTCGCCGGAGCCCTGCACGGAACGGGGGTCCTGCGTGCCCTCGAACTCGTGGAAGATCTGCCCGTAGCTCTTGCCCGCGATGTTCGCCAGGACGTTGAGGCGTCCCCGGTGCGCCATACCGATGCAGACCTCGTCGAGATGAGCTCCGACCGCCGAGGACAAGACGGCGTCGAGCAGCGGGATGACGGACTCACCGCCTTCGAGGCTGAAGCGTTTCTGGCCGATGAACTTGGTCTGGAGGAACGTCTCGAAGGCTTCCGCCGCGTTGAGGCGCCGCAGGATACGGAGCTGTTCGTCGGGGGAGGGTTTCGCGTACGGCCGCTCGATGCGGGCCTGGAGCCAGGCCCGTTGCTCCGGGTCCTGGATGTGCATGTACTCGACGCCGACGGTCCGGCAGTACGAGTCGCGCAGCACCCCGAGGATGTGGCGGAGTTTCATCACCGGTTTACCGCCGAAACCGCCGGTGGGGAACTCACGGTCGAGATCCCACAGGGTGAGGCCGTGCGTGGTGATGTCGAGGTCGGGGTGACGGCGCTGCTTGTACTCCAGCGGGTCCGTGTCGGCCATCAGGTGGCCGCGGACCCGGTAGGCGTGGATGAGTTCCTGGACCCGCGACGTCCTGTTGATCTGGTCGTCGTGGGCGACGGAGATGTCACGGATCCACCGGATCGGTTCGTACGGCAGCTTCAGCGCGTGGAAGACCCGGTCGTAGAAGCCGTCCTCGCCGAGGAGTTTGTCGTGCACGATCCGCAGGAAGTCGCCCGACTGGGCTCCCTGGATGACGCGGTGGTCGTAGGTCGAGGTAAGAGTGACGATCTTGCTCACGGCGAGTCGTGCGAGGGTGTCGTCGGAGGCTCCGGCGAACTCGGCGGGATAGTCCATCGCCCCGACACCGATGATCGCCCCTTGCCCCTGCATCAGACGCGGGACCGAGTGGTCGGTCCCGATCGTTCCCGGGTTCGTCAGGCTGATCGTCGTCCCGGCGAAGTCGTCGGCGTCCAGGCGCCCGCTCCGCGCACGGCGCACGACATCCTGGTAGGCCGCCCAGAACCGGGCGAAGTCCATGGTCTCGCAGTGCTTGATGTTCGGGACGAGAAGGGTGCGGGTGCCGTCGGGCTTGCTGAGGTCGATCGCGATGCCGAGATTGACGTGCGTCCCGCCGACGACGACCGGCGCACCGCCCTCCTGCCCGTAGGCGCGGTTCATCTCCGGCATACGGGCCAGGGACTCGACGAGGGCGAAGCCGATGAGATGCGTGAAGGACACCTTGCCGCCACGGGCGCGCCCCAGATGGTTGTTGATGACGATGCGGTTGTCGATGAGGAGCTTGGCGGGGACGGCGCGCACGCTCGTCGCCGTCGGCACCCGCAGGCTCGCCTCCATGTTCGTCACGACGCGGGCGGCCGGACCCTTGATCCGGACGACGACGGCCGGCTCCTTCGGCGCCGTGGAGGCGGACGACGTGTCCCGGGCGGCGGAGGGCCGGGACGACGACGGCCCCGAGGGCCTCCGCGGGGTCTCGGGCGGCACCTGGGTCTCGGACGGCGCCGGGGCGGGGACCACCGGGGTGGAGGGCGCCGGGGCGGGGACCACGGGGGTGGAGGGCGCCAGGGCGGACGGCGCGGGGGCCTCGAGCGCCGGCCCGGCGCCGTTCACCCCCTGCCGTGGAGCCGCCGGGTCCGTCGTCGGGTGGTAGTCGGCGAAGAAGTGCCACCAGGCCCGATCCACCGAGTCCCGGTCGGCCAGGTACTGCTGGTAGAGCTCATCGACCAGCCACTCGTTGGGACCGAACTCGAGGTGCTCGGGTGGTGGACGGTGGGTCACGCGAAGTCGCCTTCTTCCCGTCACGGCGAGACGTCATCAGCTTCTCGCAACAGTACCTGTGCCATCGGGGCGAGGGCAGGTGCGAAGCGGCAGCCGCGACAGGCCTCCACCCGTTCGCGGCGGGCGGCTCCGGCCGACGTGCCATGCTCACCTTCCGGTGGGCACGACGGTTTCCAGCGATGACGAAGGTGACAGATGAGGTTCTCGGATCCCCGCGGGCCGGTGCACGACATGACCTACCCGGAAGTCTTCCTGACACCCTCCCGTTCCCGGGTCGTCTCCCGGCTGGACGTCGACCTGGCGAGCAGCGACGGGACCGGGACGACGATCCCCGTGGTCGTCGCGAACATGACGGCGGTGAGCGGACGGCGCATGGCCGAGACCGTCGCCCGGCGGGGAGGTCTCGCCGTCCTCCCCCAGGACGTCCCCCTGGACGTCGTCGCGAACGTCGTCGCGCGGGTCAAGGCCTGCCACCCGGTGCTGGAGACCGCCCTGACCCTCGCCTGCGACAGCACGGTGATCGACGCGCTGCACCTGATCCCGAAACGGGCCTACGGGGCGATCGTCGTGGTGGAGGGGAACGGGCGGCCCGTGGGCGTCGTCACCGAGTCCGACTGCCACGACGTGGACCGGTACACCCAGCTCCACCAGGTGATGTCCCGGGATCTCCTCACCCTGGACGCCGCCCTCGTCACCGGCCCCGGTGGCCTCCGCGCCGCCTACGACTCCCTGTACGAGGCACGGCACAGGTTCGTCCCCGTGGTGCGGGACGGCGTCCTCGCCGGGGTGCTCACCCGGACGGGTGCCCTCCGCTCGACCCTCTACCAGCCCGCCCTCGACGACCGCGGACGGCTGCGCATCGGAGTCGCGATCGGCATCAACGGCGACGTCGAGGCCAAGGCGGGAGCCGCTCTGGAGGCGGGTGCCGACGTCCTCGTCGTCGACACCGCCCACGGCCACCAGGAGCGCATGCTGGAGGCCCTCCACCTCGTCCGGGCGCTCGGCCCGCACGTTCCGGTCGTCGCGGGCAACGTCGTCACGGCGGACGGCACCCGCGACCTCGTGGAGGCCGGTGCGGACATCGTCAAGGTCGGTGTCGGCCCGGGCGCGATGTGCACGACTCGCATGATGACCGCCGTCGGGCGCCCCCAGTTCTCGGCCGTCCTCGAATGCGCGGCCGCCGCGCGGGCGCTCGGCCGGCACGTCTGGGCGGACGGCGGCGTCCGCCACCCCCGGGACGTCGCCCTCGCGCTCGCGGCCGGGGCGAGCCAGGTGATGATCGGGTCCTGGTTCGCCGGGACGTACGAGTCGCCCGGCGACCTCCAGCTCGACGCGCAGGGCCGGCCCTTCAAGGAGAGTTACGGCATGGCGTCCGCGCGGGCCGTCGCCGCGCGGACCTTCGCCGAGAGCCCGTTCGACCGCGCCCGGAAAGGGTTGTTCGAGGAGGGGATCTCGACGTCGCGGATGTATCTCGACCCCGGGCGTTCCGGTGTCGAGGACCTGCTCGACCACATCACGTCCGGGGTCCGCAGCGCCTGCACCTATGTGGGGGCGGCCACGCTGGAGGGGTTCCACGAGCGCGCCGTGATCGGGATCCAGTCCCGGGCCGGGTTCGAGGAGGGAAGACCGCTTCCGGGCGGGTGGTGACGACCCGCCGGTGGTGACGACCCACGGGTGGTGACGACCCGTTTCCGGTGGCTGACGCGCTGTCGGTGACTGACGGGCGCTCGGCGGTGGTGCGGATATCCTGGGGGCCCATGCCCTCACAACCCGGGTCGCACCACGGACCGCCTCAGCTCGCCGCCTTCGTGGCCTGCTCCCCGGCAGGCCCTGTGCCGCTGGACCCTGCGCCCGTCCTGTCCCCCTCTGGCCCCGATATCCGTTTCCCGGTTGCCCTCCGGCACGGGAGTTCCCTCACCGGGAGCACCCCGTGCTGACCGCCTGGGGCCTGCTCGCTCTCGGTGTCCTGCTGACCGTCGGTACGGCGGTGTTCGTCGCTGCGGAGTTCTCCCTCGTCAGTCTCGACCGGCCGACGGTCGAGCGGGCCGTGCAGGCGGGGGACCGCCGGGCCGGAACCGTTCTCGCCGCCGTCCGCACCCTCTCGACCCAGCTGTCGGGCGCCCAGGTGGGCATCACCTTGACGACGCTGATCGTCGGATACCTCGTCGAGCCGTCCCTCGCGGTCCTGCTCGAGGGCCCGGTCGGAGGGCTGGGGGTGCCCGAGCACCTGGTCCCCGCGGTCTCGGTCTCGGTCGGCCTCGTCGTGGCGACGCTCTTCTCGATGATCGTCGGTGAGCTCCTGCCCCAGAATCTCGGGATCAGCGCGCCTCTTCCGACAGCGAGGGTCGTGGCAGGGCCGCAGCAGGTGTTCACCCGGATCGTCCATCCCCTCATCCGCCTCCTCAACGGCAGTGCCAACCGGGTGCTGCGTGCCCTGTCCGTCGAGCCGCAGGAGGAACTGTCGAGCGCCAGGAACCCGGAGGAACTGGCGGCCCTGGTCCGGCGCTCGGCCGAGGTCGGCACCCTCGACCGGAACACCGCGGCGCTGTTGACCCGTTCCCTCGGCTTCGCCTCCCGGACCGCCGCCGACGTCATGACTCCCCGCGTCAGGATGCGCACCCTCACGCGGGACGCGACGGCCGCCGACGTCGTCCGCCTGACGCGCCGCACCGGCCTGAGCCGTTTCCCCGTCGTGGGTGAGGGGGCGGACGACGTGCTCGGTTTCGTCCACCTCAAGAGCGCCATCGCGGTCCCTCATGACCGCCGCGACGGCGTCCCGGTGACGGCGATGATGAGCGAGCCGCAGCGGGTGCCGGAGACGGTGCGGCTCGGGCCCCTCCTTGTCACCTTGAGGCAACAGGGCCTCCAACTGGCCGTCGTCGAGGACGAGTACGGCGGGACGGCGGGGGTCGTCACCCTGGAGGACGTCGTCGAGGAGATCGTCGGCGAGGTGTCGGACGAGCACGACCGGAGCCGTCCGGGCATCGTCCGGCGCCGCGACGGGTCCTACTCGTTGCCGGGCATGCTGCGGCCCGACGAGATCCGTTCCAGGATCGATCTCCCCGTCCCGGACGGACCCGCCTACGAGACCGTCGGAGGCTACGTCATGGCCGTGCTGGGGCGGATCCCCGCCGTGGGCGACGAAGTGTCGTTACCCGGCGCCCTCCTTAAGGTCGAGCGTATGGACGGACGTCGCGTGGACCGCCTCCGAGCGGTCCCCTCCCCGCAGGTCCCCTCGCCCGGTGACGGTGCGGCGTCCGGTGACGGTGCGGCGTCCGGGACGTCGCGGTGAGCGCGCCCGCGGCCCTGGCCGTCGCCGCCGTCCTGTTGTTGCTCAACGCCTTCTTCGTCGGTGCCGAGTTCGCCGTGATCTCGGCCCGGCGCAGCCAGATCGAACCGCTCGCCGGAGACGGCCGCAGGGCGGCGCGGACGACGCTCTGGGCGATGGAGAACGTCTCCCTCATGCTCGCGACCGCCCAGCTGGGGATCACGGTCTGCTCCCTCGGTCTCGGGGCCGTCGCCGAACCCGCCGTGGCGCGTCTCCTCGAGGCCCCGCTCGCGCTCCTGCGCGTCCCGGAGGAACTGGTCCACCCCATCTCCTTCACCCTCTCCCTCGGGGTGGTGATGTACCTGCACGTGGTCGTCGGCGAGATGATCCCCAAGAATCTCGCGATCTCCGGTCCCGAACGTGCGGCGCTGGCGCTGGCGTCCCCGCTGGTGGGTCTGGCCCGGGCGCTCGCCCCTTTGATCCGCCTGCTGACGGTGGTGACCAACGGCTCGTTGCGGTTGTTGAGGGTCGAGCCCAAGGCCGAACTGGCCTCGGCGTTCACGGTCGAGGAAGTGGGTTCGATCGTCGCCGAGTCCCACCGCGAAGGTCTCCTGGACGACGAGCACGAACTGTTGACGGGAGCCCTCGAACTCGGCGAACGGCGTGCCGGTGACGTGATGGTCCCGTTGGGGAACCTGGTGACCGTTGTCGCTGGTAGCACCCCGGCGGAGGTGGAGGGACTGGTGCGGAGGACGGGGTTCAGTCGTTTCCCGGTGGTCGCGTCCCGTGACGGCCGGGCAGACGACCCGGTGATCGTGGGGCACCGCTGGGAGGACGCTTCGCTCGACCTCGTCGGCTACCTGCACATCAAGGATCTTCTCTACGCGGACGACGCGCGTCACGCGCAGCCCGTTCCCGAGAAGCGGATCCGGGTGCTCGTCACCGCCGGGGCGTCCGACGAGTTGGAGGATGTGCTCGTCGCCATGCAAAGATCGGGCGCACACCTCGCACGGGTCGTCGCTGACGACGGTTCGACGAACGTCGGGGTGGTGTTCCTGGAGGACGTCCTGGAGGAGCTGGTCGGGGAAGTGATGGATGCCACACAGCATCCGGACGTCGGTAAACATCTCTCCGATCGGAGGATCGTTGCTCCGTGATGCCCGCATTGCTGGATATTTGTGTGCTTTGCAGGATTTGATTTCACTCGCTGTTACCGGATAGACACCACTCGTACGGAGCAATGTTTAAGTCGAATTCAACGACACCGTAAGTCCCTGCTCAGGTGGTTGCTGGCGGGGTGGTTGGGCCGGTTGTATTCGTCCGTCGGCGTAGCCCTGTCCTGGGGTTGCCTGACACCACTGCCGTGACACGGGAGGAAGCCCACGTGCCGTCGCACCGCGCCGACGCGTTGCCGCCGCTGACGAGAGTCAGGGTTCAGCAGCGTCGAAGGGCTGGGCGTCGATCGGCACAGCGCGCCACTGGCTCGTCACCCAGCGTTTCGCATGTCGGTATTGCCGGGGCTCTCGGCCTGGCGACCATCGCCGCTCCCATCTCCGGTCTCATGTCGGCCCCGACGCCCGCCAAAGCCGCGCTCAACGAGATCTCGACCCCTCAGGTCGCGGCCCCGGCGTTCCCGTTCGTCGGACGTACCAAGGTCGAGCGACTGACCCTCGTCCCCGCGGACAACGCCCGCCCGGCCATTCCGCAGACACTGGCCGCTCCCCGCAACCTGCTGGTCACTCGCCCCTCCCGGGGCAAGGAGCGTGCGGTCCTCCCCGGCTGCTCCGGGGAGTTCGAGAAGGTCGGCGCGGCCAACGGACGGTTACCGTCCTCGCTCCTCTGCTCCCTCTGGGACCGCAAGTACCAGCTCCGTGCCGACGCGGCGATCTCCCTCGCGAAACTCAACGTGGCGTACACGCAGGAGTTCGGTCACGCCATCTGCCTCAACGACGCCTACCGGACCCTCAACGAGCAGTACGCGGTCCGGGCGACCCGAGGATGGTTCGCGGCCCAGCCCGGGACCAGCACCCACGGGCTCGGGCGCGCGGTGGACCTCTGTGACGATGTGGACCAGGCCGGTTCCCGCACCCACCGGTGGATGGTCGAGAACGCCCCGCGGTACGGCTGGTCCAATCCGGACTGGGCCCAGCCCGGTGGCAGCGGTCCGACCGAGCCGTGGCACTGGGAGTTCCCGGACTCGGCCGAGGACGGCGCCACGGACTGAGGTTCCCCAGCGTGCGGCCCCTCGGGCTGAGCCTCCGGTTGGTTGTGGGGCCGGATGAGTGATTCAGGTCATCAACGGCGAGTCGACGTGATCGAAATGGACGGAGAGCGTCCATTGAGCCGTTCAGCGCAGTGGTATGTGGCTGTGTGGACTCGTTGAGGCGGATTGCGAAGCGTCGGATCGCTGTCCGTGATGGCCCGGACCCGCTGCGCCTGGTCGCTGAGTGCGGTGGTGGCGGTTGTTCGTGCGACAGATCGCGATATTGGATGATCGATTCCGAGCGCGGCAGCGAGTGCCCGGCCAGGGCCGTGCGGGTCAGGGCTCGCCCAACCAGGACGGCGGGCCGGACACCCGGTCTGCGGATCGCCCAGGACGGAAGGGTTGATCGCCCGGAACGAAGTGATTGATCACCCGGAACGAAATCACCGGGAAACCAGGGAAAAGTCCACTGTCGATCAATCACTTCGTTCCGGCTGACCATGGCCGGTGCTCCCACCTCATCGCCGGACCGACAACGACCAGCACCCCACACCCATCTCGCGCCACGCGGACACGCCACTGAAGATCGGAATCACTCGGCTACAGGGGAAAGGCCCTGTCCGCGTACTGACGGACCTGCTCCTGCGAGGCCAGAGCGGCTTCCGCGGCCTCCGCCAGGTGGTGTCGCGCGGCGCCCAACAAGGTTCGTGCCGCGGCGAGGGACGGGTCCGTCGAGAGGCCGAGGGGTCCCTCGGCGGAGAGCTGCTCGTTCAGCACGTCCACCTGCCGGGCGAGGCCGGCGGCGGCGAGGGCCGTCGTTGAGGCGCTGTCCCCGTACCGGGTGACCGATGCCTGCGCATCCTGCACGAGTCCCATCGGGAGTGTCCTTTCCGTGCGGAGGGGGCTTGCGGTTCTGTCTCGGACCGTCAGGTGGCGCGGCCGGCGAAGGACCGCAGCCCGTTCGAGGCGTCGTGGAGCGCTGACGCGGCGCTGGTGAGGGCCTCGGACGCCACCTGGGCGAGGGCCTTGGCCTGGGCGAGTTGAGCGGGTGGGCCACCGCCGAGGGCTGCGAGCAGGGTGCCTGCCTCGTCCGACAGCTGCCCGGCCAGACCCGACGCCTGCTCCGCGGCACCGGCGGCGGCCGTGGCGACCTGCGCGATGATCGCCGCGGTCTCGGGGAGGGCGCCTCCCGAGCCGGGTCCCGTGTGGTCCGACGGCCCCGTCACGACAGCGACGCCCGGAACAGATCGGCCGCCTGCCGGGCGGCGTCCAAGGCCTGGATCGCCTCGGCGATCTTCTGACGGGCGACCGCGCACCGTGCCTCGACCTCGACGACCTGGACGTGGCGTGTGGGCCCCAGTTTTCCGAGGAAGGCTGCCTGCGCCTGCCCGACGGACTCCCCGGCGGACTGGAGCATCACGATGCCCTGTTCGCTCGCCTGGTGGAACCCGGTGGCCGCGGCCCGGGCCTGATCGATGGTTCCCATGTGGATCCTCTCGGTCGACGACGACGTGCGGGGCTGTCCGGCGGCGTCACCCCGGCAGGAGCGACGCGATCCAGACGAGGGTGCCTGACGGGACGAGCCAGGTTGTCCAGGCCACGAGCAGACCCAGCCATCGGTATCGACGCTCACGACGTCCGACAGAGTCAGCGACGGCAGCGGTGTTCTCCGCGATGTCCGTCCCGGTGTCGTTGGGGTGCCGTCGGAATGACGAATCGTCACCTGATCTGGGTCGGGTGACGATGCGGACGACGATCCCGCCCCCGATGGCCGTCACGGCAGGCCAGATCACTGCGAAATAGAGCAGTGCGCCGGGGCTGTCCACTTCGGCGAGGGAGAGCAGGACGGACAGCAACAGGTTGGGTATGCCGAAGCCGGCGTAGACGACGGCCGCCCGGGCGAGAGGGCTGCGCCAGCCGGGAAGGAACTGCGGGAGAGTGGCGACGTGACGGGCTTGCGTGAGGACCGCGTCGACGTCGTCGACGCGGTCCTGCAGATCCGTCAGGGAGGATCCACCCGGGGAGGGAAGCGCCCGGGGCGCGAGGTCCACGGTGATGGCGGGGGCGCGGAGGCGGGTGGCGAGTTCTTCGATCGCGGTTCGATGGTCCCGCAGGCGGGTGGTGAGGCGGTCGAGGGCGGCGCGGTGCTCGGCGTCGGCCACCTGCCCGGCTCGGAAGGTGCGGAAGGCGTCGTCCCTCGCCTGGTGCAGGGCTCCGAGGGACTCGGCGTAGGCCGCCCAGGAGCCGTCCCCGTCGGCCATCAGGTGGTCCGGTTGCCCGGCCGGGACGTCGTGCGGTTGTCCGGCCGGGACGTCGTCCCGTCCGGGGGATCTCGCGAAACGGTGGTCCTTCGTCACCGGGGCACCTCGGCGGCGGGCGGGGCGTCGGCGTCCGGTCGCACGAAGGGCACGATCAGACGGGCGCTGTCGTCGTGCCGGTCGAGCAGGAGGCCTCGGTTGGGCCGGGGATCATGGTGGAGGTCGTACCGGCCGAGGAACCCCTGGAGCTCCGGACCGGGGACGTTGAGCGCGAGCAGGCAGGCGATGTCCTCGCGGGCGGAGGGGCCGAGGTCGGCGGCGAGTCGTGCCAGCGACCGCCACCATCCGAGGACGTGGACGCCCCGGACCGGTCCGGACTGCACGACGGTCCGCAGGTCGTCGGTCCCCGGCCGGAACGTCGTCGGGCTCACGACCGACAGCACGGGTCCGGCGGCTTCGGCGCCGAACATCGCCAGGTAGGTCGGTCTGGTGACGTCGGCGTCCTCGAAACGGGCGAGGTCGGCGAGGTATTCGGCGAGCTGGGCGAGGACCACCGTCGTCACCTCGTGCCCGGTCTCGGTGAGGAGGCGTGTGACGTCGGAGACCGCGTCGTCTCCCGCCTGCACCAGTGGTGCGAGAACGAACCGGGCCGTGCCCGGCCGGTGTTGACGGGCCAGCCCGGCGAGGGCCGCGAACAGGACGCCGGCACCGGTCCCGGAGGGTCCGATGACGGCGAGGTGACGGCCGGGGACGGCGTCGACCGGGACCGCCGCCGTCGGGGAGCCGACGTCGACGAGACGGCCGACGAGCAGGGTGCGGCGTACGGGGCCGGGAGCGAGTGCCGCATAGGTGGGGTCGTCCTCGACGTGGTGTTCGGCGAATCCGGCGAAGATGGCGGGGGGCGGGGCCTTCGGCGGCCGGTGCGACCACAGGGTGCGGCGGAGGGCGGACATCGACTCCGGGTCGGCGTAGGGCAGACGGACGACGGTGTCGGCGCCGGGGACTCCGCCCGAGGCGTTGACGACCGCCGTGCCGACGGGCAGGGCGGCGGCCGCGGTGTTGAGCGGGTCGAGCACGCTGCCGCCTCCGGCCAGCGCCACCCGCAGGGGGAACTGGCCGAAGATCGCTTCGATCTTCGTCTGGAGGGCCTCGATCCCGGAGGCCGTCTGGCTGGCGAGCACGAGGTGGACGCCGAAGGACCGGCCCTTGCGGGCGAGGTCCTCCAGGGCCGAACCGGCGTGCCGGGCGGTGTCGTCGTTTCCGGCGAACAGCACCTGGAACTCGTCGATCACCGCCACGATTCGCGGCAGGACGGCCGCGGGGTCGGCGCGCCGCAGGGCGGTGAGGTCGGTGACGCCCGCCCGTTTGAACGCGGTCGCCCGGCGGGTCATCTCGGTCCGGAGGGCGCGCAGGACGGCGAGTCCGTACTCCCGGTCGGACTCGATGCCGACGGCGACCGCGTGCGGGATCCAGGTCGGATCGTGCGGGGTCGGTGTGAACTCGGTGAAGGAGACGCCCTCCTTGAAGTCGAGGAGGTAGAGGGCGAGCTCCGACGGCGGGTACCGGACGCTCAGCCCGGCGAGGACGTCGAGGAGGAACACGGTCTTGCCCGACCCCGAGCGTCCTCCGACCAGCCAGTGCGGTGTCGCGTCGTCGAAGCGCAGGACGGCGGGACCGTTCGGGGACCGGCCGACGGGGGTGGCGAGCCCGGTCAGGGAGGTTTCCGTCCAGAGGGGATCGACGAGCAGTTCGGCGAAGGACCCCTGCGCGGCGGCGGTCACCTCCGCCGCCAGGTCCCGGCAGGTCGCCGTCAGCAGGTCCGGGGGAGGGGAGGCGTCGAGCTCGACGGGGAGGTCGAGGTCCCGGCCGACGCCCGGGACGGTGGGTGACCACCATGCGCCACGGGCCCGGAGCCCGGTGGCGCCCTCCAGTTCGTCCGGCGGGGGGTGTCCGGGCAGGCGCGGCGGTGGCCATCCGGCGACGAGCAGGCTGACGCCCGCCGCCGGACCGGCGTGCGCGAGGGCGGCGAGGCGGGCCTCGACGTCGGACGACGCGCCGGGCGGGAACCCCGCGACGGCGAGCACCAGCGCGGGACGCGAGCCCGCGGCCGTCGTGTCCCACCCGGTGTGCACCTGGGCGTCCGCCGCGTCGAGAGCGGCGAGCAGGCCTTCCCGGTCGGCTCCGGTCTCCTGGAGGATCCCGGCGGCGACGAGGGGCCGGAAGGGGGCGAACACCCGTCCCAGCCCGGCCGGGTCGTGGGCGATCACCCGGACCGACCCCGGCTCCGAACCGGCGAGCAGCCGCAGCAGGATCCCCTGGAACAGTCCTGCCACGCGGGGGTCCCGCACCGGGGCGTCGACGGTGAGGTGGCCGCGACGAAGCAGCGGGACGTGCAGCGGGACGGCGACGCCGGGAGCCGCGTGGACGGTGCCGATCCTCACGGGGACGCCGGTCGTGCGGCCCCGCGGCGCGGCGGTGCCGGGTGGGGGCAGCCGGGCCCAGGGGTCACCGAGCCACCCGCCGGGCAGGTGGGCCGCGGCCTCGGCCGCGCGCGTGCCCGCCCGGCGGGCCTCCGCGTCGTCCGGACCGGTCGGAGACGGTGTTCCCTGCCCCGTCCGGTCCCGGTCGTCGAGGGCGCGCGCCGTGGCCAGGGCGGTTCCGTACGCGGCGGCGGCACGTCCCAGCGCCTCCTGCCAGGCACCCCAGACCAGCACGGTGTCCACCCCACACAGCCGTCACGGCCATCGACAGCCCGGCCGCTACCTCAGCATCGCGACCCTTCGCGCGAAAGCCTCCGACCGGATGCCATGAAAGCTATCGGACACCTCTGCCGACGTCAGCCCTGTTCCCCCGTGGCGGGGGAGAACAGCGGGTACGAGGGGGCCGCTCCGAGCGACACCACCGTCGAGGTGGCGGCGGCGACGGCCGCCCTCGCGGCGTCGGCCAGCGACGCCCCCTGGGCGAGACCGGCCGCGAGCACTCCGACGAGCGCGTCACCCGCCCCCGTCGTGTCGACGACGCGCTCCGGCACCGGCGCCGTGAGGTGAAGGCATCGGCCGTCCCGTTCGGCGATCACGGCGCCGCCGGGACCGAGGGTGACCACCGACGCACGGGCCACACGGGCCAGGGCGGCCGCCGCGGCCCTCGCGTCCCCGACGGCCCGCGGCGGGGGCGCGCCGAGGACCTGTCCCGCCTCGGTCCCGTTGACGACCAGGACGTCGACCCGGGCCCAGGCGGAGTTCGGCAGCTCCACGACCGGGGCGAGGTTGACGACCACCTGCGACGGCGCGTCGCGCAGGAGTTCCAGGGCGGCGATGACCGAGGACGCCGGGATCTCGCTCTGCAGCACGACGACGGTCGCGGCCGCGAGCTCGGTCGCGGACTCCCCGATCGCCTCCGGGGTGGTCGAGGCGTTCGCCCCCTGCACGACGATGATGCTGTTCTCCCCGCCGTCCTCGACGATGATGTGCGCGGTACCCGTCGGCAGTTCCGGTGCCGTCCGGAGCAGGGCCAGCCCGACGCCGTGGTCCCCGAGCATCGTCCGCAGCCTGCCGCCCTCGTCGTCGTCCCCCACCGACCCGAGCAGCCGGACCGGGACGCCGGACCGGGCCACGGCCACCGCCTGGTTCGCTCCCTTGCCGCCGAGTCCGTAGACCACGCCGTCGCCGATCAGCGTCTCACCGGGGCCGGGCAGACGCCGCGTGAGCACGGTGATGTCACGGTGCACCGAACCCACCACGAGAACGTTGCCTGCCAGGTCGTTGTCGGCCATGCAGCCCCTCCTCCGCTGTCTTTCGTCAGTCTGCCTCGTGGGGGAGGAGAACAGGCCGTGTGCCTGGGGCGTGTCCGGGGAGACGTCCCGGGGACCTCCCGGGGGGATGACCCCGGTCAGGCGGGATCGCCCTGGTCCACGCCGGTTCGCGCCGGTTAGCGCCGGGCACGGACCGGGCACGGACCGGCTGCGAGATCGGTGTACCGGAGCCGGATCCCTCTCCGGCGGCTCAGCGGGCGAGGGGCAGCCCGAAGGAGCCGACGTCGACAGCCGTCCCGTGCTCGAGCGCCTGGTTCGCGGCGAGCCCGACGACCAGGCTGCGAAGACCGTCCCGGTACCCGGCGCGGCGGCCGAGGGGATCGGGAGCGCGTCCCGGGCGGAAGACGTCGTCGAGCAGCTGGCTGTCGCCGCCCCCGTGAGCGCCGTCGCCCTTCGGGATCGACACCTCGCGGGCGAGGTCCCAGTGCCGCTGGACCAGCAGCCGTTCCCCGGCGGGGCGCGGGTTGTCACGGCCTCCCACGGCCGGGTCGTCGGGGGAGACGCCGGGGTCGACCGCGGGCCGTCCGACGACCCCAGCCGCGCTGACCGGCAGCAGGAAGCCCCGCTCGACGACGTCCAGTTCGGCCCGTCCGGCCGTGCCGTTGACCGACACCCGGTAGCCCTCCCACGGGGAGTGGGCGTTCAGCGAATAGGTGAGGATCGCACCGGACTCGTAGACGACGAGGAGCCCCGCGTTGTCCTCGATGGTGATGCCGGGGGAGAAGACATCCTGGTCGCGGACGTAGCCGTCGTGCTTCTCCCCGTCGAGGTAGAGACGGCGCAGGTCCTCGTCCGCGGCGAGGTCGAGGGCGAAGGGGTCGCCGGCCGTGCCGGGGGCGCCGGTGGACCGCGCCGGCCGACCGGTGATCCCCCGCTCGGCCGCGTTGCGGTCGCCGTAGAAGCGCAGCGCGCCGGCCGCGTGGACGACGGAGGGAACGTCCGCGAGCCACCAGTTCACGAGGTCGAAGTGGTGGCTCGACTTGTGCACGAGCAGGCCGCCCGAGATCGACTTGTCGCGGTGCCAGCGGCGGAAGTAGTCCGCACCGTGCACGGTGTCGAGCGCCCACTCGAAGTGGACGGATGTCACCGTCCCGATCTCACCGGAGGCGATCACCCGCCTCAGCGCCTCGTTCCGGGGCGAATAGCGGTAGTTGAACGTGACGACGAGGTCTCCCGCCGACCTCCCGGCGGCGTCCGCGATCGCCCTTGCCTTCTCCAGCGTCGTCGTCAGCGGTTTCTCGACGACGACGTCGCACCCGGCGTCGAGCGCCGCCGTCGCGAACCGGTCGTGGGTGGCGTCGGGGGAGGTGACGACGACGACGTCCGGGCGCTGTCCGGCGAGCAGGCCGTCGAAGTCCTCGGGGGCGTACCGGGCCGGAACGGGCAGCCCGGCGGCCCGGAGGGCGTCGTCGTGGTAGTCCATCCGGACCGGGTTCGGCTCGCACCACGCGACGAGCGTGCCGACGTCCGCGTGCGTCGTGGCGAGGGCCTTCACGTACATGCCGGCCCGGGATCCGGTGCCGACGACGGCGTAGCGACGGCGGGACGGTGCTTCGGCAACCACGGTGTTCTCCTCGGGTCGGGTGTCTGGCAGCGGGTGTCTGGCAGCGGGGTGTCCGGGTCAGGGCGAGGGGATCAGGCCTTCGTGCCGCACGGTCCAGGAGGCGGGGAATCCGGGGGCGGGGCCCGGCGCGGCGTCCCATCCGGCGGCCAGGAGCGCGACGGCGGCGAGCAGCCCGCCGTTCCCGGGCAGGTACACCGGCAGGGATCCGCTCTGGCGGTTGTGCCCGCTCGCGACGTGACGGTTCTTCTCCGTCGGCATCGAAAGGACGTCGACGGCGGTGGCGGGGTCGCCGAGTCTCGCCGCGGTCATCGCGAGCGCCGGGTAGTCCCATCCCCAGGTGCTGTCCCAGTCCCACGAGCCCAGGACGCCGGTGAGGGTGCGCCGCACGGTGCCGGGGTCGGCCGTCCCCGTCGACGGCACCACTCCGAGGCCGTAGACCATCGACGGGTGGTCGGCGCGCAGGGTCCAGGGGTGGCCGTCCCCAGGGCCGCCGAGTTCGCAGGCGGCGAGGACGCCGCCGGTTTCCGGCGGGCGGACGAGCCCGTCGGCGACGGCGTCCCACCGCGGATCGGGGGCGATCCCGAGCAGCTCCCGCCACCGTGCGGCGACCCGGAGACCCCAGCGCCAGTAGGCGAGTTCGAAGGGAGGGTTGCGGAGCCGGTGCCGTTCGGCGGCGTAGCTCTCCTGGGCGGGGACGAGGGGCGGGCCGAGCTCGAAGCCGCGGGTCGTCCGTGACGCGAAGGAGGCCATGAAGTCCGCCGTCGCGAGCACGAGCGGGGCGTACCGGCGGACGGCGCGCCCGCCGTCCGGGTCGTCACCGGCCCGGGCGTGCGCCCGCCGGACCAGTTCGGCCAGGTGGATCGGGTGGGGCTGCTGCCAGATCAGGAAGGGGCCGATCGGGCTGGGGCTCTCCCGTCCGTCGGGGCCGACCTGTTTCGGCCAGCGGGCGCCGTCGTACCCCTGCCCGCGGGCCGTCGCGCGCGCGACGGGGAGGATCTCGGCGTACCACCGAAGGCTCGGTTCGAGGAGTTCCGGGCGTCCCCACGTGGCGAAGTGCGCGGCGTGCCACCAGTGCATCTCCAGGTGGAACCGGCCCCTCCAGCTGTTGCAGGTCAGGCCGGTCTCGGCCGGGGGCAGTGAACCGGCGCAGTTGACGGCGGTGAGGTACTGCGACAGGACGGTCCTCCGCTCGAGCTCGACGGCCCGGGGGTCGGCGGTGCCGGACAGGTCGACGGCGCCGCCGCTGTTCCAGAACCGTGCCCAGTGGCGGCGGGACGCCGTCTCGATCGTCGAAGCCCCGGCCGGAGGACCGGCCGTGACGTTCTTGGTGTTCCCCGGGGCCCGTCCCACGGGAGTGAAGGCGACGCTGAGGGCGAGGCCGCCGGAGTCCGCGCGGAGGACGAGTTCGTGCGGGCCGGTGCGTCGCAGCCGGGTCCCGGGCCGGGCGCCGAGGCGGACGAGGTACCGGGTGCCGTCGAGGGCGCGCGTGACGAGCCACCCGTCCGCGACCTCCTCGACGTCCGTGCGGTGGGCGTCCGGACGGGTCCAGTCGGCGGCGTCCGCCCACCGCACGGACCCGTACGGGAAGCCCACCCGGACGACGAGGCCCTCGGCGAGCGCCGGTGAGCGCACCCGGACGCCGAGGACGTCCTCCTCCGGGTGGCAGACCGTCCTCACCCGCACCGGCCGGCCCCGGAGGACGAACCGGCTGTCGATCACGCCTCCCCACAGGTCCAGGTGCTGGTGGGGTCCGGCGACGTCGTCCGGTCGCAGTGGACGCACCTCGCCGTCCGGTCCGGCCGGCTGTACGGCGAATCCGATCCGGGCCAGGTCGAGCCGGTGCGGGTTCGCCCTGAGCCAGGCCGCCCCTCCGCCGCCCCCTCCGCCGATGCCACCGTCGGCGGAGGCGCCGGCGTCGACCGCCGCGAGGTCGCCGTCGAGGTCGACGTACCGGACCGGCCCGGTGGGGGCCGGGTAGGTGCGGGCGAAGGCGTCGAGGCCGGCGTCGCCGCCGGGGACGCTGTGCCAGCCCCACGAGGCCATGGTCCCCAGGAGGGTTCCGGGTGTTCCACCCGCCGGGTCGAGGACGGGGTAGGCCGCGGGGAGCGACTGCAGTCCCGTCACATCGACGGTGACGCAGAATTCCCCGTTACCGACCGTGAGGGGGGAGGTGGGGTCGATGCCGGACAGGTCGACGTCGTGGCGGGACACGAGGGCCCGGCGATCGATCACTTCGAGATCGCCGCGGTGACGTGTTCGGTGAACTGCTTCGCCGCGGTCTCCGGGGTCAGGCGGTTGAAGAGGACGTCGGCGTTCAGGCGCTGGAGGATCTTCGACGTGTCGGTCGATCCCTTCGGCCCGGGTGTCGCGTACCCGGCCTTGCCGCTCAGGGAGGCGACGAACTCCGCCTGGGCGGCGGCGTCCGGGGTGAGGAGCGGCGTGATCGTGGCCAGGACCTTCTTGTTCGTCGGGACTCCCCGGTCGGTGAGGATCGCCCTGGCGGCCTCGGCGTCGTTGGTGAGGAAGCTGACGAGTCTGGCGGCCTCCGCGGGGTGCTTGCTCCTGGCGTTGATCGTGTAGAGCTGGGACGCCTGGAGCCACATGCCCGGGTTGGCCGCCGTCCCCTCGCCGGGGAGTCGCACGAGCTTCAGGTCTTTCCCGGACGCCTTGCGCAGCGCGCCGAGCTGGTTGCTCCACTCGAGCTGGATGCCGGCGAGTCCCCGGCCGAGGAGGGTCTGCTCCGGGCCGGTCTGGGTGACGGACTCGGCGGTGACGCTCGCCGGTGGCGTCGCCCCGGCGTCCCGCATCGCCGTGGTCATCTTCCACCAGGTGACGAGGGTGCTCTCGGTGATGCCGAGCTTTCCGTCCACGGTGTAGAGGCCGACGCCCTTCTCGGCGTTGTGCTGCCGGGAGAAGGCGTCCAGGGCCTCGGGGACGGAGGGGTCGCGGGTCCCGGAGGAGCCTTTCGGCAGGCCCTTGGCGAGTTTCCCGGAGATCGCGGCGAAGTCGTCCCACGTCCAGGCGTCGCCGTCCGGCACCGGAACGCCCGCCGTGGCGAACGCGGCGGGGTCGATGATCGCCGCGTAGGTGTTCACTCCGGTCGGGACGCCGTACTGGACGCCGTCGAACCTGCCGTTCTCCAGGGCGGCGGGCTCGAGGTCGGCGGTGTTGAGGTCCGCGGACACCTTCGACAGGTCGAGGAGGGCGCCACGGGCGCCGTACTCACCGGGCCAGGCGCCGCCGAGGGTGATGACGTCCGGGGCGTTCCCGGCCGCGACGCTCGTGGCGAGACGGTCGAAGTAGCCGTTGAAGTCCGTGTACTCGGGCTTGACCGTGATGGTCGGGTTGGCCTTGCGGAAGGCGTCGATCGCCTTCTGGGTCGAGGCCGCCCTCTCGGCGTTGCCCCACCACGAGAACCGGATCTCGACCGGCCCTCCGGCCTTCGCGTCGTCCCCGGCGGACCCGCCGCAGGCACTCACCGTGAACAGAAGTGCCCCGATCAACGCTCCCGCCGCACTGCGCCGGGTGAGGCGTGTGGTTCCTGACATGAGGATCCTCTCCTGCCGCGTCGGTGCGGCACGGACTGTTCCTGCCGGACGGGGGAAAGGTGCGGGCCGATCATTTGAACCCGGTCGTGGCGATCCCCTGGGTGAGGTATCTCTGACCGGCGAGGAAGACACCGAAGATCGGCGCGAGGGCGACGACGGACATCGCGAACAGGGGACCCCACGCCGTGTGGCCCTCGCCGTCCATGAAGGCGCGGAGCGCGACCGGCACGGTGTACTGGCCGGGGTCGGTGAGGAAGATGAGCTGGCTGAAGAAGTCGTTCCAGGTCCAGATGAACGTGAAGACCGCGGACGTCGCGAGCGCGGGGGAGCAGAGCGGCAGGACGATCCGCCAGTAGATCCGGAAGTGCCCGCAGCCGTCGATCCGTGCGGCCTCGTCCAGTTCCCGGGGGAGTCCCCGGATGAACTGGACCATCAGGAAGATGAAGAAGGCGTCGTGGGCGAGGAACTTGGGGACGACGAGCGGCAGGCTCGTGTTGATCCACTCCAGCTGGGTGAACAGGATGTACTGGGGGACGATCAACACGTGGATCGGCAGCATCAGCGTGCCGAGCATCAGCCCGAACATCAGCTTCTTCAGGGGGAACTCCAGCCGGGCGAAGGCGTACGCCGCCATCGAGCAGGTGAGGAGGTTCCCGATGATCGCGAGCCCGGCGATGACGGCCGAGTTGTAGAGGTAGTACTGGAACGGTTGTCCGAGGGCCGTCCACCCCCGGGTGTAGTTGGCGAGGTCGACCCGGCTCGGCCAGAGCCCGGGCTCGCGGAAGATCAGCTCCGTCGGCTTGATCGAGCTGGAGACCATCCAGAGCAGCGGATACAGCATCGCCGTCGCGCCGAGCAGCAGAAGCAGGTGCTTGACCGGTGCGGGGAGACCGCGGTGCGAGGCCGGCCGCTTCGGGCCCGGTCCCGGGCGGGTCGTCGTCTCGTCATTCACCGTAGAAGACCCATCGCTTGGCGAGCAGGAAGTTGAGCCCCGTCAGCGCGGCGATGATCAGCAGCAGCAGCCAGGCGAGCGCGGAGGCGTACCCCATCTCGAAGGAGCCGAAGCCGCGTTCGTAGAGGTAGAGCGTGTACAGCAAGGTCGCGTCGGAGGGGCCTCCGGTGCCACCGCTGACGATGAACGCCTGGGTGAAGCTTTGAAAGGATCCAATGATCTGGAGGACCAAATTGAAGAAGATGATCGGCGTGAGCAGGGGCAGCGTGATGTGCCGGAACCTCGTCCAGGTCCCGGCGCCGTCCATCGAGGCCGCCTCGTAGTAGGTGACCGGGATCTGCCTCAGGCCCGCCAGGAAGATCACCATGGGGGATCCGAACGTCCAGGCGTTCAGCACGATCAAGGTGCCGAGCGCGAAGTCCGGATGCCCGATCCAGCTTGGTCCCTCGATCCCGGCGAGGGCGAGGAGCTGGTTGACCAGGCCGTCGTTGCCGAAGATCTGCCGCCAGAGGATGGCGATCGAGACGCTGCCGGCCAGCAGCGACGGCAGGTAGAACACCGATCGGTAGAAGCTGAGTCCCCGTACGCCCCGGTCCAGCACGATCGCGAGGAGCAGGGCGAGCGTCAGCTGGACCGGGACGGAGACCAGCACGTAGCGGAACGTCACCCGGAGGGCCGCGTGGAGACGGGTGTCGCTCAGCATGCGGACCCAGTTCTCGGTCCCGGTCCACGTGGGCGGCTGGAGCAGCGAGTAGTCGGTGAAGGACAGGTAGAGCGAGGCCGCGATCGGGCCGAGGGTGATCCCCAGCATCCCGATGATCCACGGTGTGAGGAAGACGTAGGCGGCGACG
>JAUPKQ010000246.1 GCA_030837345.1 Actinomycetota bacterium
AATCCGACACAATTGTGTCGGATTCAGCCGACGGAACGACAGACCAAGTTGCGCGTCGGACGATCCGTTCATACCGCTAGCCCGGCGATTGGTGCGTGATCGCCAGAAACATCATTCGTCGGCGGATCCCGGTTCCTTCCTTGAAGACGATTCGAAACAGGCCGAGATGATCGGGATGAACCGGTGGACCTCACTGAGTCTTTCCGGGTAACGAGCCGAAGCGCTGGGTGATCGCGATGGTCACTGGGGGTAGGGGGGTGCTTCCGGCGAGGTTTTCGGGTCGGGCATGCGGTTTTCGGGCGCCTGAACTGCTCACGGCGCGGCGGCGGCCCGGTGAACGGCGAGCTGACCCGATCAACAAGGGCGGGCGATCCCCACGATCGCGGTACTGGGTGAGGATGAGTCGAGGACCGGGTAAAGCATCCGTGTCGCGGACCACGGGGCATCAGTGTGTGCAATCACCGTCGCGATAACGACAGCAACTGCACACGCTGATCCCTCAGCCCCGGGACGGCGGGTTGGTCACCCGGTATTAGCATGCCAGACGCGATCACCGCTGAGTGATCAAAGGGTGCGGTCCATTGATTGATCACCTGTCTCGGACCCAAAGCCGCCCGATAGGGCCATATGGCCACCCGTAGTCACAAACCGTTACTCGGAATGGCTTATTGTGTGGACATCGGACCTCCGCTGGTTGCCGCATGTGTCACGACCAGCCTGCCTGGAGTGCAAGAGTGCCATTGGCTCCGTGCGCATCAGTCGCGCAGAAGTTTTGTGCTGGAGGTGTGCGTGGCTCGGGTTCCCGATGACGAGCTGGCCCCGCTCAAGGCCGAGGTGTCGTTGGAGCGTCTGATCGTCGATCAGACCCCGGGGACCGGGCCCAGGGGGTCCTGGGGCCGGTGGGGGAGGGCCGGAGAGGGTCGTTCGGGCAGCTGATAAGCTCGAAGCCCGTGGCGCAACGGATTCCTGAGCGAACCAAGCACATCTTTGTCACGGGGGGCGTTGCCTCCTCGTTGGGCAAGGGGCTGACGGCCTCGAGCCTGGGGCACCTGCTTCGAGCGCGCGGTCTGCGCGTGGCGATGCAGAAGCTCGACCCCTACCTCAACGTCGACCCCGGGACGATGAACCCGTTCCAGCACGGTGAGGTCTTCGTCACCGCGGACGGGGTCGAGACCGACCTCGATATCGGACACTACGAGCGATTCCTCAACGTCGAGTTCGACGGCTCGGCGAACGTCACCACCGGACAGGTCTATTCCGCCGTGATCGCCAAGGAGCGTCGCGGGGAGTATCTAGGTGACACGGTGCAGGTCATCCCACACATCACGAACGAGATCAAGGCCCGGATGCGGGCCCAGGCAACCACTGAGCGCGCCCTCGACGTGATCATCACGGAGATCGGCGGCACCGTCGGCGACATCGAGTCGCTGCCGTTCCTTGAGGCCGCCCGCCAGGTCCGTCACGACGTCGGGCGTGACAATGTCTTCTTCGTCCACGTCTCCCTCGTGCCGTACCTCGCCCCGAGCGGTGAGCTGAAGACCAAGCCGACCCAGCACTCCGTCGCGGCGCTGCGCAGTATCGGTATCCAGCCTGACGCGATCGTCTGCCGCGCCGACCGGGAGATCCCCACCGGGGTCAAGAACAAGATCGCGCTGATGTGCGACGTCGACCAGGAGGCCGTGGTCGCCGCGGTCGACGCCCCGAGCATCTACGACATCCCCAAGGTGATCCACCGCGAGGGCCTGGACGCGTACGTCGTCCGCAAGCTCGGCCTGTCCTTCCGGGACGTCGACTGGGCGAAGTGGGACGAACTGCTGCGCCGGGTGCACCGGCCCGCCCACGCCGTCGAGATCGCGCTCGTCGGCAAGTACGTCGATCTGCCGGACGCCTACCTGTCCGTCACCGAGGCCCTGCGGGCCGGAGGGTTCGACCAGGACGCGCGGGCGACGATCCGCTGGGTCGCCTCCGACACCTGCGAGACCCCCGAGGGCGCCCGCCGGATGCTGGCCGGCGTCGACGCCGTCTGCATCCCGGGCGGGTTCGGGATCCGAGGCATCGAGGGCAAGGTGGGGGCCCTGCGCTGGGCGCGTGAGAACGGCGTACCCGCGCTCGGCCTGTGCCTGGGGCTCCAGTGCATGGTGATCGAGTTCGCCCGGTCGAAGGCCGGGCTGGACGGCGCGAGCAGCTCCGAGTTCGACCCGGACGGCCCGCACAGCGTCATCGCGACGATGGACGAGCAGAAGGAGATCGTCGCCGGGGACGGCGACCTCGGCGGCACGATGCGGCTGGGGGCGTACCCGGCCGTGCTCACCGAGGGCAGCCTGGTCCGTGAGGTGTACGGCGCCGAGCGGGTCGAGGAGCGTCACCGCCACCGGTACGAGGTGAACAACCACTACCGCAAGCGGCTGGAGAAGGCGGGGATGGTCTTCTCCGGGATGTCCCCGGACCGAACGCTTGTGGAGTTCGTCGAGCTGCCGCGCGAGGTCCACCCGTACTACGTCGGCACCCAGGCGCATCCGGAGTTCCGCTCCCGCCCTGACCGGGCCCACCCCCTGTTCGCGGGTCTGGTCGCGGCGGCGCTGGACCGTCAGCGCGCCGAGCTCCTCGTCGACGTCGAGACGCCGCCGGCCCCGCTCAGCGAGGCCATGTCCCAGGAGGCCTCTCGTGGCGAGGGATCGGTCACGGTGACGGCGTGAGCGAGACCTTGCGCGACACCTTCGCCCCGCGTCCGGTCCTGGGCAGTCACCTGATCCACTCCGGTGTCGTCTGGGACCTCCTGGAGGACACGGTCGACCTCGGGGAGGCCGGCACGGTCCGCCGCGAGTACGTGCGCCATCCCGGGGCCGTCGCCGTGCTCGCCCTCGACGACCAGGACCGGGTCCTGCTCGTGCGCCAGTACCGGCACCCGGTCGGGATGGAGCTGTGGGAGCTGCCCGCCGGGCTGATGGACGTACACGGCGAGCCGCCGTGGACTGCCGCTCCCCGGGAGCTGGCCGAGGAGGCGGATGTCCGGGCCGAGCGCTGGGACGTCCTCGTGGACTGGTTCGGCTCCCCTGGCGGGATGGACGAGGCGCTGCGCCTCTACCTCGCCCGCGGGATCAGCGCCGTCCCGCCGGACGAGCGGCACACCCGCGAGGCCGAGGAATTCGCGATGGTGTCGCGGTGGGTCCCTCTGGAGCAGGCCCGGGACGCCGTCCTCGCCGGGCGGCTGCACAACCCGACCGCGGTGATCGGGGTCCTGGCCGCCTGCGCGGCCAGGGACCTCGGCTGGTCGACGTTGCGCCCGGCCGACGCTCCCTGGCCGGAGCACCCAGCCCATCACCATGAGCCCCTGCACGACAGCTGACGGCAGGTCCATCGTTCAGCGGATCTTCATATTTCGTGTGATCTTCATGCACCTCAGCGTCGGATCACCTTGTCGATACTTGTTCCGTAACACAGAACGAACGTCGATTGGGGGAGAACGATGAAGCGCAAACTTGCCCATGCCGTTGCTGTGGGCGCCCTGACATTGGCTGGTACGGGAGCACTCGCCGTATCCGAGGCTCTTCCTGCCCAGGCCGAGACGTGCGGTTACTACGTCTCCGATGGAGTGGGCTACTGGCACAACTGCAATTCCCGCACCTACTGCGTCACCGTCGTCTACACCAGCGGTCAGTACCGGCAGTACGGAGTGGGCGGCGGAGGAACCGTGTCTCTGGGTCAGGACAGCAGGATCTCCTGGACCGCAGGCGGACCTTCGTGCCCGTCGCCGTACTGATGTCGCTGTACTGATACCTGACGGCATCAACGGGGTTGCGACCGCTTCCCCGTGCCGGAAGTCGCTGGGAGGGGCCGTCTGCGTCAGGGCGTGACGCGGACGGTCCGCACGCGGCCGAGCCGGTCCATCGCTTCCCGCCAGCGCGTCACCGGGTCCTGGCCGGACGCCGGGGGCACGGAGCCGTTTCCCGAGTTCACCTGCCAGATAACGCAGGTGACGGTGTAGCCGGTCGACGCGTCGACGACCACGCCCGCGGCCCGGGCCCCCGGGATCGTGAACCCCTCCGGCACCGACCAGATGCCGCTGCTGACGTGTTGGTCGGTGAAGGCGATGATGACGTCACCGGCGTCGTCGTCGCCCTCACCGTCGGACCGGAGCCGGCAGTCACCGGGGAACAGGGCGTGCAGGGCCTTCTCGCCCGGTGCCCGCACCCAGGTCGCCGTACCGGGGGCCGTCACCATGTTCCGCAGCGCTCCGGCGGCGAGACGGCGATCCCCTGGCCGGTGCGTCACGCTGAGGCGTCGCCGCACGCTTGTCCGGGCCGGGGCGCCGGACATCAGCCGCACCCGCACCACCCACCCGGCCGTCGCAACCACCACCAGACCGGTGGCCCACGCCATGTCACGTGCGTCGACCCGTCGCACGGCCCCCTCCTCCGCTGTTCCCGGGCGGCCGAGGCGATCGGCCGGACCGTCACGGGCTCGTCGCCGTTTTCGCGGGCGCGATGCGTCCCCGTACGGCAACCGGCCGTCAGGGTAACGGACCGGAGAGAACGACGCGGAGGCAGCCGCCTACCGGTGACCAGGCCCTTCGCCCGATCGGGCCGGGGACGGCGGGCGGCGTCCGGCGCGGCGGAGCTCCAGGCCGGCCAGCGCGGCGATCACGCGGTCGTCCTGCCGGACCCAGGCCGACACCGGGTCGGGGTCGATGGCCGTCAGCCGGCGCGGGGGCGCGGTCGCCAGGGCGCGCAGAGCGAGCAGCCGGGTGCCCGCCGGGGTCCGGGCGAGGACGGCGGTCGCCCCGGCACGCCGGGCGTAACGCCAGCGTGCCAGCAGCCACGGGACCGCGAACGGCAAGATCATCGCGCCCGCGACCGCGAGGGCGAGCGGCGTCGCGACGGAGGTGACGCCGTCCCCGAGTTGTTGCCCGGCGTTCGCGACGTTCGTCGCGGCGCCTCCGGCCGACCGCAGTGGAGCGGCGAGATCATCCCCGGCGACGGGGATCCGGGCGGCGTCCGCCCCCGCGTCGCGCAGGTACCCGGCGATGCCTCCGGCGCCGTCGCGCAGGCGGAACCCCGCCGAGGCGAGGGCGACGACGAGATCGTGGACGCTGATCGCGACCGTGACCCACAGGTAGGTCCAGGCGAGCATCAGCAGGTCACCGGTCACCTGCACGGCCAGGCGGAGCGGTCGGGTCGCGTACGGGCGGAAAGCCATGGGAACCCCCGGTCGGACGACGGAGACCGTGCGGGACGAAAAGTCCAGAACGGTATCTTTGTGGTTACGCTGCGTAATAGTTGCGTAACTGATATCCCGCCCATTTTCGCGGGCGATTCATCCGTCGGAAACCGCCCGCCCGTGGCAGACTACGGGTGGTGCTCGGCGACCCGAAGGAGGTGAGGCAGATGCCACCCAGTGATCCAAGCTCTGGCAGTACCTGCCCTCTCCGCGGTCGCGGTCACGGCACCTGCCTGGGCTGATGTAGCGGACGGACCTTCCGCCCGGCTCTGCCCCACGCTGTGCCCCCGCGTTGCGGAACCCCTCGTCCTGTTGGGAGACCGCAGTGGCACGTTCGTCCCTGGCCCGAGCTCTGCCCCTTCGTGCCGTCGTCGGCACCCGGCGTCCACTGCCCCGGCCGACCCGCTCGCGAGGTGTCTCACCGGTTACTGCCGGTAGTCCAGTCGTGCTGGATGCCGTCGTCGACTGGGCGTTGTACACCGATGGCGTGCGCCAGCCCGCCGAGGACTTCCAGAGCGCCTGCGAGGTGGCCCGCGCCGGCGGGGGGTTCGTGTGGCTGGGGTTGCACGAGCCGACGGCCTTGCAGCTGACCAGGGTCGGGGAGGTTTTCGGACTCCACCCGCTCGCCCTGGAGGACGCCTCGAAGGGCCGTCAGCGGCCCAAGGTCGAACGGTACGACGACGGGATGTTCTTCGCCCTCCGCACCCTGGCCTACCGCGAGCGGGACGACCGGGCTGAAGGTGGCGACGTCGTCGAGACCGGCGCGGTGATGTTGTTCGTGGGGGAGTTCTTCGTGATCACCGTACGACACGGCCGGTGTGCCTCTCTGCGGGCCGCCCGGGAGCGTCTGGAGGCCGCCCCCGCCCATCTGGCGCTCGGGCCCTCGGCGGTGCTGCACGCGGTGGCCGACAAGATCGTCGACGACTACCTGGCAGTTGTCGACGCGGTGAACGAGGACATCGAGGAGATCGAGAACTCCGTCTTCGGGCCGCGCACCAGCCCTGAGATCGAACGGATCTACCAGCTCAAGCGCGATGTCATCGAGATGAAGCGGACGGTGAGTCCGCTCGCCGAGCCGTTGCACGAACTGTCCTCACGCTCCCGGCGCCTGGTCAACCCGGAGATCCGGGAGTACTTCCGGGACGTCGAGGACCACCTGGTGCGGGTCCGCGAGCAGGTGGCGAGCTTCGACGAGTTGCTGTCGTCGATCCTCCAGGCGGGGCTCGCCCGGCTCACCGTCGCCGAGAACGAGGACATGCGCCGGATCTCCGCCTATGTCGCGATGGCCGCCGTCCCGACGATGATCGCCGCGATCTACGGCATGAACTTCAAGTACATGCCCGAGCTGTCCTCACCGTGGGGATACCCCGGGGTACTCGCCGTGATGACGTTCGCCTGTGGTTTCCTCTACCGGGGCTTCCGGCGCAACGGCTGGCTCTGACCCGGGAACATCCGGGGCGATCTGGTTCACATCGACATCACTTGCAGTAAGGCATGCCGCAATCGGACAATATCTCGGGTCGGGCCCCGGCAACGACGCGGCGGCTAGCCATCGAGCGCGAAGGACCGCCCCCATGAAGATCGGTGTCCCCCGTGAGGTCAAGACCCACGAGTACCGCGTGGCGATCACCCCCGCGGGCGTCCACGAACTGGTCAACCACGGTCACGACGTCTTCGTCGAACGGGACGCGGGATCGGGCTCCGGCGTCACCGACGCCGAGTACCGCGCCGCCGGTGCCCGGATCCTCGACGACGCGGACGACGTCTGGGCGACCGGCGACCTCGTCCTCAAGGTCAAGGAGCCCGTCGCCAGCGAGTACCACCGCCTGCGCGAGGGGCAGACGCTCTTCACCTACCTGCACCTGGCCGCCGACCGTGCCCTGACCGAGCAGCTGTTGCGCCGCAGGGTCACCGGCATCGCCTACGAGACCGTCGAATCGCCGGACGGCTCCCTGCCGCTGCTCGCGCCGATGAGTGAGGTCGCCGGACGCCTCGCCACCCAGGTCGGGGCACACACCCTCATGCGGGCCCAGGGCGGGCGGGGCGTCCTGCTCGGAGGGGTCCCGGGCGTGCGCGCCGCTCGTGTCGTCGTCCTCGGCGCGGGTGTCGCGGGCCGCAACGCCGCCACCGTCGCTCTGGGGATGCAGGCCGACGTGCTGCTGCTGGACCGGGACGTCGCCCGCCTGCGCCAGGCGGACACCGTGTACGGCGGGAGATGCCGCACCCTCGCCTCGACCGCCTACGAGATCGAGCACGCCCTCCTCGACGCCGACCTGGTGATCGGCGCCGTCCTCGTGCCCGGGGCGAGGGCTCCCCGGCTGGTGAGCAACGACCTGGTCAAGCGGATGAAACCCGGCAGCGTGCTCGTCGACGTCTCCATCGACCAGGGCGGATGCTTCGAGGACTCCCGCCCGACCACTCACGCCGACCCGACCTACGCCGTCCACGACTCGGTCTTCTACTGCGTCGCGAACATGCCCGGCGCCGTCCCCCGCACCAGCACCCACGCCCTCACGAACGTCACCCTGCCCTACGTCGTCGAGCTCGCGGACAAGGGCGCGCGGCAGGCTCTCACCGCGGACCCTGGCCTGGCGAGGGGCGTGAACACCTACGATGGCGCTGTGGCCTACGGTCCGGTTGCCGAGGCGCACGGTCTGTCGCACCACCCCCTGGGAGAGATCCTGGACTGACCGGGGGAGGAGCGACCGACGGCGGACGGCCGGACGACGGAGGGATTCGTGTGCGCGGTCGACCCGGGGAGGCTTCGAGCTGAGGCTTGAGCGAGCCGTCGAGGGCTATCTCGAACACCTCACCGTCGAGCGGGGCCTGGCCGCCAACACCCTCGCGGCGTATCGGCGCGACCTGGAACGGTACGTCGCCTTCGCGGGATCGCTCGGGGTGACCACCCCGGACGCCGTGGGGCCAGAGCACGTCGCCGGGTTCCTCGCCGCGATCCGCACCGGTTCCGACGGCGCGGCCCCCCTGACGGCCAGTTCCGCGGCGCGCACCGTCGTGGCCGTCCGCGGGTTCCACCGGTTCCTTCTCTTCGAGGGGATCACCACGGGTGACCCCGCCCACGACGTCAGACCGCCGTCCGCGCCCAAACGGCTGCCCAAGGCGATCCCCCTGGCGGACGTCGAGCAACTGATCGAGGCGTCGTCCTTCGGCGGAACCCCCGGCGCGGTCCGGGACCGGGCGATGCTCGAGCTGCTCTACGGCAGCGGCGCCCGGATCGGGGAGGCGGTCGGGCTGGACGTCGACGACCTCGACCTCGTCGACGAGCAGGACGCGGGCGGCGGGCTGGTCCGCCTGCGCGGCAAGGGAGGCAAGGAACGGCTCGTGCCTCTTGGCCGGTACGCGGTCGAGGCGCTGCAGGCGTACCTGGTGCGCGTACGGCCGGATCTTGCCACGCGGGGCCGCGGAACCCCCGCCGTCTTCCTCAACCGCCGTGGTGGCCGGCTGTCGCGCCAGAGCGCCTGGACCGTCCTCCGGACCGCCGCCGAACGGGCCGGCCTGGCGGCGAGGGTCAGTCCTCACACCCTGCGCCACTCGTTCGCGACGCATCTGCTCGAAGGCGGCGCCGACGTCCGGGTCGTTCAGGAATTGCTCGGTCACGCCTCCGTGGCCACCACCCAGATCTACACTCGGGTAACGGCCGACACCCTGCGTGAGGTTTACGCCGCGGCTCACCCCCGGGCCCTGACCGATCGGCCGACCGACGCCTCCGCTGAACGGGACGCATCGGTTCGAACCGACGGGACGAGTTCCGCTGTGGGATAAAGTCGGGCGACCGAACCACGGGTGTCTCGCGACGCGCCGAGCAGCCTCGCGGCGTCCACGGCCTCGGCGCGCGAGGATCGTTCGTGACAGCTCGAGCGTGATCCGGCCGCAGTCGAAGGGCGGGTCCGAAGGCGGGCCCACGGGAGAATGGACCGGTCGTGACCAACCAGACGCAGGAGGCCGTCGGCCTCTCCGTAGTCGATGCGGGTGACGGTTTCGACGGCTTGCGTGCGGGGGCGCCGGGACCGACGGGTCGTCCGATGCCCAGCTTCCCCCCACCACCCGTCCTGCACGGGCACGGCCCGGCACGGGTGATCGCGATGTGCAACCAGAAGGGCGGCGTCGGCAAGACGACGTCGACCATCAACCTCGGCGCGGCCCTGGCCGAGTACGGGCGCAAGGTCCTGCTGGTCGACTTCGACCCGCAGGGGGCCCTGTCCGTCGGGCTCGGCATCAACCCGCACGAGCTCGAGAAGACGATCTACAACGTCCTCATGGAACGTCACGCCGACGTCCGGACCGCCATCCGTCCCTCCGGGATCGAGCGTCTCGACCTGCTGCCCGCGAACATCGACCTGTCGGCCGCCGAGGTCCAGCTCGTCGGGGAGGTCGCCCGTGAACAGGTGCTCGGACGGGTCCTGCGCCCGTTGCTCGACGACTACGACGTCATCCTCATCGACTGCCAGCCCTCCCTCGGCCTGCTGACGGTCAACGCGCTGACCGCCTCCCACGGCGTCGTGATCCCCCTGGAGTGCGAGTTCTTCGCCCTGAGGGGTGTCGCCCTGCTCGTCGAGACGATCGAGAAGGTCAAGGACCGGCTCAACCCCGGTCTGGAGATCGACGGCATCCTCGCCACGATGTACGACCCCCGCACCCTGCACAGCCGCGAGGTCGTCGCGCGCGTCGTCGAGGCGTTCGGGGACATCGTGTTCCACACCGTGATCGGGCGCACCGTGAAGTTCCCCGACGCGTCGGTCGCCGCCGAACCGATCACGACCTACGCGTCGTCGCACGCCGGGGCCTACGCCTACCGGCTGCTCGCCCGTGAGCTCATCGCTCGTGGGGACGCCGCCTGACGTGACAGAGTGCCCGGCGTGAGCACTGCCGGGAAGCCGCCCGGCGAGGACACCGCGGGGACATCCGCCACGGGCGGCCTCGCCCGGCCCCGGCGCGAGGTCTTCCAGGTCCACCTCGACGTCTTCTCCGGCCCGTTCGACCTGCTGCTCGGCCTGATCGGCAAGCACAAGCTCGACGTGACGGAGATCGCGCTCGCGAAGGTGACCGACGAGTTCATCGCCTACATCCGCTCCCACGAACAGCAGTGGGACCTCGGTCAGGCCAGCGAGTTCCTGCTGGTGGCAGCCACCCTCCTCGACCTCAAGGCCGCCCGGCTGCTGCCGTCGGCCGAGGTGGAGGACGAGGAGGACCTCGCCCTCCTCGAAGCCCGTGACCTGCTCTTCGCCCGGCTGCTCCAGTACCGGGCGTTCAAGGAGGTCGCCGCGACGCTGTCGCAGCGGATGGCTGCCGAGGACTTCTTCCACCCGCGTTCCGTGCCGGTCGAACCTCACTTCGCCCGGCTGCTGCCGGAACTCATCCTCGGGATCACCCCCGAGCAACTCGCCATGATCGCGGCTCGGGCGATGACCCCCAAGGAACCCCCGACCGTCGGGCTGGAGCATCTGCACGCCCCACCGGTCAGCGTCCGCGAGCAGGCGAGCCTGATCATCGACCGGTTGCGGCGCACGGGGGCGGCGAGTTTCCGGGTTCTCATCGCCGACGCGGATGCGACGATCGTCGTGGTGGCCCGTTTCCTGGCCCTGCTGGAGCTGTTCCGGGAGGGCGTCGTCGCCTTCGAGCAGGCCGCGCCCCTGGGCGATCTCACGATCCGATGGACCGGTTCCGACACCGATGAGATCGCGGTCGTCGACGAGTTCGAGGGCACGGGTTCCGATCCTGCCGGACAATTCGGTGCGAAGGGTTCATAGGGTGAGGGTGTGGCGGGAACCGCTCCCGGGACAGGCGAGAATGACGGGCATGGCCACATCACTCACGACGACGACGCGCGACGAGGACTCGTTGCTGCTCGTCGACGTCACCGATGCCGCGGCGGCCGATCGGTCCGGTCGGGTGTCCGTCGCCACGGTCTCCTCCGGTATCCCGCCCGAGGCGCGGGGGGCGCTGGAAGCGGTGCTGATGGTGGTCGAGGAGCCGGTCGAGGAGATCGCGCTCGCTTCGGCCCTGGAGCTGCCCGTCGACCAGGTGCGGTCCCTTCTGGTCGCCGTGGCCGCCGAGTACGACGCCGAGGCCCGTGGTTTCCAGCTGCGCAACGTCGCCGGCGGGTGGAGGATCTTCAGCCGGGTGGAGTACGCCGGGGTCGTCGAGCGTTTCGTGCTGGACGGCCAGACCGCCAAGTTGACCCAGGCAGCCTTGGAGACCCTGGCGATCGTCGCCTACCGGCAGCCGGTGAGCCGCTCGCGCGTGGGCGCCGTCCGGGGTGTGAACGTCGACGCCGTGATGCGCACCCTTGTGACGCGCGGTCTCGTCGAGGAGGCAGGGAACGATCCCGAGACCGGAGCGATCCTCTATCGCACGACCCAGTACTTCCTCCAGCGGATCGGGTTGTCGTCCGTCGACGAGCTCCCGGCCCTGGCGCCTTATCTACCCGAGGGCGATGTCCTCGACGACCTGGTCAGTGGGAGCAATCTGTGAACGGCACGTACGGCGGATCCGGTCAGGGCCGAAACCAGGGTCAGGGGCGGAACCCGGGCCAAGGTCGGAGCCCTGGTCAGGGGCGGAACGCAGGCCAGGGCCAGGGTCCGGCGCGCAGCCAGAGCCGGACGCCGGGCCAGGGGCGGACGCCGGGCCAGGGTCGCAGCCCGGGTCAGGGTCGCAGCCCGGGTCAGGGCCGAGGTGGTCCCGCCCAGGGTGGTGCCGGCGGCCGGAGTTTCGGCAGCAGCAGCGATGCCTCCGGCAAGAGCGGATTCCGGGGCACGGGCGGTCCCTCCGGCAGGGGCGGTGCCTCCGGCCAAGGGGGTCCCGTCGGCAGGAGTGGTCCCGCCGGCAGGAGTGGTGCCTCCGGTAGGGGCGGTGCCTCCGGTCAAGGGGGTCCCGCCGGCAGAAGTGGTGCCGCCGGCGGGAGCGGTGCCTCCCGTGGGAGTGCTGCTCCCAGCAGGGGCGGCGCCCCCGGCAAGAGCAGATTCCCCGGCAAGGGTGGTCCCGCCGGCACCGGCGGTCCGGGACGTTCAGGTGTCCCCGGGCGGCAAGGTGCCCCGGGGCGGCAGGGTTTCCCGGGGCGTCCGGCGAGGCCGGCGCCGGTGCGGCGGGCCCGGCCACAGCAGCCTCCGCTCCCGTCGGGCCCGGTCGTCGACGTGCACGACCCCGACGGCGTCCGTCTCCAGAAGGTGCTCGCCCAGGCGGGTCTGGGGTCGCGGCGAGCCTGCGAGGAACTGATCACCGCCGGGCGGGTGACGGTCGACGGACAACGCGTGAGCGAGCTCGGGGTCCGCATCGATCCGCGCCGGTCCGTCGTTCACGTCGACGGGATGCGGGTGCAGCTGGACGACTCCCTCGTGTACCTGGTGCTCAACAAGCCTCTCGGGGTCCTGTCGGCGATGAGTGACCCGCAGGGCCGCCCCTGCCTCGGCGACTTCGTCACCGACCGTGAGGAACGTCTGTTCCACGTCGGGCGCCTGGACGCCGACACCGAGGGCCTGATCCTGCTGACCAATGACGGGGACCTGGCCAACCGCCTGACTCACCCCAGCTACGAGGTGCCGAAGGTGTACCTCGCCGAGGTCGCCGGGCCTCTGCCGCGCGACCTGGGCCGGCGTCTGCGTGAGGGAGTCGAGCTCGACGACGGTCTCGGTACTGTCGACAGCTTCAAGGTCGTGGACGCCCGGCCGGGCAAGGCCCTGATCGAGATCGTGCTGCACGACGGACGCAACCGCATCGTGCGCCGTCTCCTCGAGGCCGCCGGGCACCCGGTCCTCCAGCTCGTGCGCACCCGGATCGGACCGCTCAAGCTCGGGGACGTGCGGCCCGGCCGCACCCGGGTTCTCGGCAAGCCCGAGGTCGCCTCCCTGATGGCCGCCGCGGGACTGTGACCAGCGGGGGCTTCGTCCGTCCTCTCCACGAGAGTCGGTCAGGAGGTCCGTCATCATGATCACCCGGAACGAAGTGATTGATCGACAATGGACTTGTGCCGGGTTTTCCGGTGGTTTCGCTCCGAGTGATCAGTCACTTCGTTCCGGGTGATCGAGGTTGTCGCGTGGACCTTGGACCTGCGGGAGCGGTCTTGCCTGCGGTGATCCTTGGTGGTCCCGTTGTTGCGGGAAGGCCTGTTGCGGTTCGGGACCCGGGCTGAGGTGGCCTTCGAAGAGAAACATCCCCTGGTGCATTGATCACCCGCCGGGGGGTGCTTCCGTTCTATCTCGATGCCGGGTGGTTGACCCGCCTCTCCAGTGTGGAGGAATTAGTGTGCGCAATCGCTGCCGTCATCACGACGGTGATTGCACACACTGATTCCCGCCGGTCCGCATGCCGGATCCGGTACCCGATCCTCGACTCGAAATCGCCCGGTATCGCGACGTGCCGCGCCTGGCCGCCATGAGTGGTTCGTGAGAGCGGTCCGGTCGGACACCAGTCTGTCCGTACCCGTGTCCGGACGAGCTACCGGTTACGGTGAGGAGTCCTTCGTCGGCCGGACTCCTGGAGCGAACCGGTTGTGAGTCTTGACCCCGCGGCCGCCGCCGCCCTCGGAACCGTGCGCATCGTCGGCACAGGCCTTCTCGGCACGAGCATCGGGCTCGCCCTCACCTCCCTCGGCACGCGCGTCGTCCTCGCGGATCCCTCGCCGACGTCCCTGTCTCTCGCCGCGAGCCTGGGCGCGGGCGAGCCCGACCCGGGGAACGGCACGGCCCGGATCACCGTCGTCGCCGCGCCGCCCGACGTCACCGCCCAGGTGGTCGCCGCCGAACTCGCCGCCGGCCCGTCCACGACGGTCACGGACGTCGCCAGCGTCAAGGGGCAGGTGCTGCGGTCCGTCACGGACACGGGAGCGGACCTCACCCGCTACGTGGGCGGCCACCCGATGGCCGGACGGGAACGCTCGGGCCCGATGGCCGCCCGTGGCGACCTTTTCCTCGGCAGGCCCTGGGTGATCTGCCCGGGGGAGAAGAGCGATCCGACACGCGTCGCCGACGTCCGGCTGCTCGCCCAGGCCCTCGGCGCCAGCCCCGTCACCATGCCCGCCGTCGACCACGACGCAGCCGTCGCCCTCGTCTCCCACGTCCCCCAGATCGCGTCGAGCCTCGTCGCTGCACGGCTCCAGCACGCCGCCGATGACGTGCTCGCGCTCGCCGGGCAGGGGGTGCGGGACGTCACCCGCGTCGCGGCGAGCGATCCCGTCCTGTGGGCGCAGATCCTCACGGGGAACGCCCGGCCGGTCGTCGACGTCCTCCACGGGGTCCGCGGCGATCTCGATGCCGTCATCGAGGCGCTGGCCGTCCTGGTCGACGACGACACGGACGCCGGGGGCCCGGCGGACCCCGGGGGCCCGGCGGGCCGGCGCGTCTTAGGGGCGTCCCTCGTGGAGGTCGCCGGGCTGATCCACCGTGGCACCGTCGGCCGGGAGCGGATCCCCGGTAAACACGGCGGGGGCCCGGACCGCTTCGCCGTCCTGACCGTTGTCATCCCCGACGAACCGGGACAGCTCGCCGCGCTGTTCGCCGACATCGGCACCGCGGGGGTGAACGTCGAGGAACTCACCCTCGAACACGCTCCGGGCCGCGCCGTCGGCCTGCTGGAGGTGTCCGTCGTCCCGGGGGCCGCGGACACCCTGACGAAGACCCTGGCCTCCCACGGCTGGAAGATCGTCGGGTAGATCGTCGGGTGCGTCGTCGTAGCCCCGGCGAGGTCGATACGCTGGGCCGTGGCCCGACCCCACCTGCTGACGGAGGTTTTCCCGTGACCGGCCCCGATGAGCGCCGCCCGGACCCACGGCCGCTGGTGGTGGCGGTCGACGGTCCCTCCGGGTCCGGCAAGTCCAGCGTCTCGCGGGAGGTCGCCCGGCGTCTCGGCCTGGCCTATCTCGACACCGGCGCCATGTACCGGGCCGCCTGCTGGTCGGTGCTCGCGGCGGGGATCGACCCGGCGGACACCGACACGGTCGCCGGCCATGTGCGTGCCCTTCCCCTCGCCGTCGGGACCGATCCTTCGGCCCCGGCGTTCGGTGTCGGTGACGTCGACGTCACCGACGCGATCCGCGAGACACGGATCTCCACGGCCGTCAGCGCCGTCGCCTCCAACGCGGGGGTCCGCACCGAGCTGCGCCGACGCCAGCGGGAGATCATCGATGACGCCCGCACTGGCCCGTGCCGCGGGTGCGTCGCCGAGGGCCGGGACATCACGACCGTCGTCGCTCCCGACGCCGAGGTGCGTCTCCTGCTCACCGCCGACGAACGGTCGCGGCTCGCCCGGCGGGCCCTGGAGGTTCACGGCAGCGCTGACGCCGAGGCCCTGCGAGCCACCCGCGACCAGGTGCTGCGCCGGGACGCCGACGACTCCGCCGTCACCAGTTTCCTGACCGCGGCCGACGGCGTGCACCACCTCGACTCGTCCTCGCTCGACTTCGACCAGACGGTGCGGGCCGTGCTCGACCTCGTCGCCGGCGCCACGGCCGTCGCTGACGGTGACGCTGACGGTGACGCTGACGGTGACGCAGGATTGGCGTCGGGGGCGGGCCTGCGGTCACACTGAACGCCCTGGTCACCGGCCGGTCGGCCGCAGACCTTCGGACACTGTCAGTGGTGGGTGCGAGGCTGTCCGCAGTCGTGAGCGTTCCCAGCGAACGAACGGATGATCAATGAGTGACGACATCGCCACGGGACCTGACGCGGCACGGACGCTGCGGGCCGGGCTCGCCGACTACGACCTGTCCGAGGAGGACATCAGCCTTCTCGACGAGGGCGAGTGCGCGTTCGCCGAGGACGTCGAGGCAGGCCCCCTGCCGGTCCTGGCCATCGTCGGGCGCCCGAACGTCGGCAAGTCCACCCTGGTCAACCGCGTCCTCGGACGCCGCGAAGCCGTCGTCGAGGACGTGCCCGGCGTCACCCGGGACCGGGTGAGCTACGAGGCGGAGTGGACCGGGCGCCGGTTCATGGTCGTCGACACCGGCGGCTGGGAGCGCGACGTGCGTGGCATCGACGCCCGCGTCGCGGAACAGGCCGAGATCGCCGTCGAACTCGCCGACGCGGTGCTGTTCGTCGTCGACGCGACGGTCGGAGCGACCTCCACCGACGAGGCCGTCGTCACCTTGCTGCGCCGGGCGGGCAAGCCCGTCGTCCTCGCCGCGAACAAGGTGGACGACGCCCGCGGCGAGTCCGACGCCGCCGCCCTGTGGGGCCTCGGCCTCGGGGAGCCGTACCCGGTGTCCGCCGTCCACGGGCGCGGCAGCGGCGACCTGCTCGACGCCTGTCTCGCCGTCCTGCCACCGGTGTCCGCCGTCGGAGGCCAGAACGAGCCCGGGCTGCGCCGGGTGGCGCTCGTCGGCCGCCCGAACGTCGGCAAGTCCAGCCTCCTCAACGCCCTCGCCGGCAGCGAGCGGGTCGTGGTCGACTCGGTCGCGGGCACGACGAGGGACCCGGTCGACGAGGTGATCGAGCTCGCGGGCGTCCGGTGGCGGTTCGTCGACACCGCGGGCATCCGGCGTCGGGTCCACGTCAGCCAGGGCGCGGACTTCTACGCCTCGCTGCGCACGCAGGCCGCCCTGGAGAAGGCCGAGGTCGCGGTGGTCCTGCTCGACGCGGAGGAGCCGCTGACCGAGCAGGACACGCGCGTCGTCCAGCTCGCCGTCGACGCGGGGCGGGCCGTCGTCCTCGTCTACAACAAGTGGGACCTGATGGACGACGAGCGCCGCCGTTACCTGGAACGCGAGTTCGAGCAGGATCTCGTCCAGGTCCAGTGGGCCCCCCGGGTCAACATCTCCGCGAAGACCCGGTGGCACGTCGACAAGCTCGTGCCCGCGCTGGAACGTTCGCTGGCCTCCTGGGACACCCGGGTGCCGACCGCGAGACTCAACGCCCTGCTCGCCGAGATCGTCGCCGCGCACCCGCACCCGTTGCGCGGCGGGAAACAGCCACGGATCCTGTTCGGCACACAGGCCTCGACGCGCCCGCCGAGGTTCGTGCTCTTCACCACCGGTTTCCTGGAGGCTGGGTACCGCAGGTTCGTCGAGCGCCGTCTCCGCGAGGCGTTCGGATTCGAGGGCACACCGATCGAGATCTCGGTGCGACCCAGGGAGAAGCGAGGAGGAGCACGCCGGTGAGCACGGTGAGCACGCAGCCCCAGGACACGGTGACGGTCACGCACAGCCCGCCCGGCGGGCTGCCACCGGCGGCGGCGGTCGAGGCGTCCATCGCCCACCGGATCGCCGAGGACCTGGCGGTCCGGCCGGCGCAGGTCGGCGCCGCCGTGCAACTGCTGAACGGCGGGGCGACCGTCCCCTTCATCGCCCGGTACCGCAAGGAGGTGACCGAGGGCCTCGACGACGCGCAGCTTCGGTCCCTGGAGGAGCGCCTGGGCTACCTGCGGGAGCTGGAGGAACGCCGGGCCGCCGTCTGGGAGTCGATCACCCAGCAGGGCAAGCTGACCCCCGAGCTCGCCGCCCAGGTCCTCGGCGCCGACACCAAGGCCCGCCTGGAGGACGTCTACCTCCCCTACAAGCCCAAGCGGCGCACCAAGGCGCAGATCGCCAGGGAGGCAGGCCTCGAACCGCTCGCCGACACCTTGTTCGGCGACCCCGACGGTGACCCGGCTGAGGTCGCCGCCGCGTACGTCGACGCCGACAAGGGCGTTGCCGACACCGCGGCGGCCCTGGACGGTGCCCGGGCGATCCTCGTCGAGCGCTTCTCCGAGGACGCCGACCTCGTCGGCTCCCTGCGCGAGGAGGTCTGGACACGCGGACGTCTCGTCGCCCGGGTCCGGGAGGGCAAGGAGGAGGCCGGGGCGAAGTTCTCCGACTACTTCGACAAGTCGGAGGACCTCACCTCTCTGCCGTCCCACCGCATCCTGGCGATGTTCCGTGGCGAGAAGGAGGACATCCTCAGCCTCGAGATCGACACCGATCCCGACGCCGAGAAGGACGAGATCACCGGCCTTCCCCTCGGGCCGAGCCGCTACGAACGACGCATCGCGGCCACCTTCGGCGTCGAGAACCGCGCCCGTCCGGGCGACAAGTGGCTCGCCGACACCGTCCGCTGGGCGTGGCGAACCCGCATCATGGTGCACCTCGACGTCGACCTGCGGGCACGCCTGCGCCAGGCCGCCGAGGACGAAGCGGTCCGCGTCTTCGCCGCCAACCTCAAAGACCTCCTCCTCGCCGCGCCCGCGGGCACCAGGACGACCATGGGCCTCGACCCGGGGCTGCGCACCGGAACCAAGGTCGCCGTCGTCGACGCCACCGGCAAGGTCGTCGCGACCCACACGATCTACCCGCACGTACCCCACCGGCGCTGGGACCAGTCCCTCGCCGAGCTCGCGGCCCTCTGCGCCCGCTTCAAGGTCGATCTGATCGCGATCGGCAACGGCACGGCCTCCCGCGAGACCGACAAACTCGCCGCCGAGCTGATCGCCAAGCATCCCGACCTCAAGGTGACCAAGGTGATGGTCAGCGAGGCTGGCGCCTCGGTGTACTCGGCGTCCGCGTACGCCTCCGCCGAACTGCCCGACCTCGACGTCTCCCTGCGTGGCGCCGTCTCCATCGCCCGCCGGCTCCAGGACCCCCTCGCCGAGCTCGTCAAGATCGATCCGAAGTCGATCGGTGTCGGGCAGTACCAGCACGACGTCTCCGAGGGCAAGCTGTCACGCTCTCTCGACGCCGTCGTCGAGGACGCCGTGAACGCCGTCGGTGTCGACGTCAACACGGCGTCGGTGCCTCTGCTGCGGCGCGTGTCCGGGGTGAGCGAGTCCCTCGCCTCGCTGATCGTCGACCACCGCGACTCCCACGGGCCCTTCCGCTCCCGGCAGGCGCTCCGCGACGTCCCGCGCCTCGGCCCGAAGGCCTTCGAACAGTGCGCGGGCTTCCTGCGCATTCGCGGTGGGGAGGACCCCCTCGACTTCTCCAGCGTCCACCCCGAGGCCTACCCCGTCGTCCGCAAGATCGCGGCCTCCGTGGCCGGGGGCGATGTCGCCGCGCTCGTCGGCAACGGCTCCCTGCTGCACCGGGTGAAGGCCACCGAGTTCGTCGACGACCGCTTCGGGCTCCCGACGATCACGGACATCCTCACCGAACTGGAGAAGCCCGGCCGAGACCCCCGCCCTGCCTTCCGCACCGCCACCTTCGCCGAGGGCGTCGAGACCGTCGCGGACCTGAAGCCGGGCATGGTGCTGGAGGGCGTCGTGACGAACGTCGCCGCGTTCGGCGCCTTCGTCGACGTCGGTGTCCACCAGGACGGCCTCGTGCACGTCTCGGCGTTGTCCCACACCTTCGTCAAGGACCCGAGGGACGTCGTCAAGCCCGGTGACGTCGTCCGGGTCAAGGTGATGGACGTCGACGTGCCGCGCTCGCGGATCTCGCTCACCTTGCGTCTCGATGACGAACCGGCCTCCGCCGGACAGGCCAGGCCGGAAGGTCCCGGCCGTTCCGGGGGACAGGCACGGTCCGGGGGGCAGTCCCGTTCCGGCGGCCAAGCACGGTCCGGCGGCCAGGCCCGTTCCGGGGGACAGGCCCGTTCCGGGGGCCAGGCCCGACCGGGCGGCTCCTCCCGCGACACCCAGCGGGGCGGGCGGTACGAGGCGCCGCCCCCGAACACCGCGATCGCCGAAGCGTTGCGCCGGGCCGGATTCAACGTCGACGGCAGCGGCCAGGCCACCGATCGTTCCTCGGGCCGGGGCAAGGGCGACCGATCGCGGTAAACCCGGAACTCTCGTGGTGGTGGATCCCGGTCTGCCCTTCACGGCAGGATCGCTGGTCGGTGAGCTTCGCGCGGAGGGAGCCCTCGTCACCGACCGGGCAGCGGCCCTGCGATCGACCGAACTGATCAAGAGCTGTGGTGCGCGCTGGATCTTGACCGGTCATGGCCGTATCGCGGGCCCGCTGCCGGGCGAGGACCTCAGCGGAGGGTGACGGCGGCGTCGAGGGTCTGGTCGATAGTTGTCTCCTTCGAGCCGGTGGCGGTGATGCGCAGGCCCAGAAGGGTGCCGGGGCTGGCCTTCGGGGTGGTGATGGTGGCGCGGTAGGTGTCGGCGTCGAGGCGTTTGAGGGAGGTCACCTCGGTGCGGGCGTTCTCGGGAGTGCCTTCGGCCCAGGTCCAGACCTTCATCGCGTCCACCCGGCATGAGGGGTCGGTCATGACGGTGGCGTCGATGTCGAACGTGAGGGTTGTTCCGGCGGGGACGGTGCCGGCGTCGTCGACGGGAATCTTGGGATTGACGCTCAGCATCGGGACGATCTCGCCGTCCATCGGGTTCTCGGGGTCCCCGGTGAGGTCGTTCAGAGTGAGGGGGAAGGTCCAGGTCGTGCGGGCGCGCATCTGCTTCATTCCCGGCTGTGGTGTACGGACGGCGTCGTAGGAAAGTTCGTAGCGGTGCTTGCCCGGTTTCGCCGCTTCCGGACTCCACAATTGCCCGTCATTGGGGTAGGTCTGGATCTCCTGTCCTTCGGAGCTGAGCCGCCAGGTCACCGGCTCGTTCTCGTTTCCGCTGCTGGAGACGTGCCCGGCGCGGTCGGTCCAGAAGGAGGGGGACCCGGCGAACGACGTGCTGAGCAGCCGGAACAGCCACAAGTTGTCCGGGGAGGGCACGATGGCGGGACGCTGCACCGGCGCGCCCCACTCCTCACGGGTCTCCTGTCCCGCGGAGAAGGTCTGGGGCGCGGGCGATCGCCAGGCTCCCCAGTAGTCGTCGAAGACGCCCCGTCCGACCCTCTGATCCCAGGGGAAGCCGGGGGTGACGTAGTCGACGCGCGAGGTTCCGAATTTCACGAACGAGGACGACTCGAAGAAGATCCCGCGGGCCGAGGCCCGGGTGCTGACTCCTATCGCCGCATCCGGCTGGGGGAAGTAAGCGTGGCGTACCCGTGCCAGGGTGGACGCCGGGTAGGTGACGCTCGGGGTCGCCGGGATCTGCCCGGCCACCTGCCGGCCGAGGTTGACGAACGGGTGGAAGAACTGGTCCACGGTCATCGTTCCCCGGACGGTCGCGGTGCCCATTGCGGCCGCGAGGGCCGGGCTGCCGGGAACGGGCGCGGCGAGGACCGGAATCTCCGCACTGCCCCACAGCTGGAGCGAGCGGCCTTCACCGGGTTCCGCCCAGAGGATCGCCCCCGCGGCCTTGCGCACCACAGCACCCCGGATGGCCTCGTCGCTGGAGGAGAACCCGCCCTTGCCGCCGACCTTCATCAAGGCGAAGGTCCCCGAGGGCAGGACGGCGGAGTGCTCGGGGGCGACGGCCCGCACCGTGAGGGGACGCGTTCCCTGGAGCTTCTCGTCCGGGGACAGCACGGTCAGGTTGAAGGTGGTCTCGCCGCCGTCCGGGACGAAGGACGCCTCGGGCTGCCGGTAACTGGCGAGTTGGGTGAAGGTCAGACCCGGCGTCGTCGTGGTCACGGGGGTCACGTAGACGTCGGTGTCCTGGCTGACGCCCGGGATCGAGGAAACCCTGGCGTGTCCGGTAGTCCAGGACCACCCCTGGACGGCGTCACGCAGCACCACTCCCGGCAGCCCGGAGACGTTGAGGGACGAGGGAACCGCCCTCCGCCCGTTCAGGACGACGGTGACGGGATCGGGCGTACCCGTCGCTCCCGGAGCCGGGCCGTCGATACGGATGTCCGGCTGGAGGATCACGGTGACCTCTTGGTGCTCTCCCTCGCGGACGAACACGTCCGTGCCGAAGTTCCAGACTCCGGGAGGGAGCATGAGGTGCGCTTTTCCGTTGGTGAGGCTTCCGCCGATCGTGGAGGAGATATCGCCATCGATGATCCGGAAGGCGGAGATCTCCCAGGCTTTCTCTCCTGCCGGTTTTCCGTGCCGATCGAGCACCTCGACGTCCACCGGGACCAGAGTCTCGTCTGAGGATGAGGCAGCCCGCCCGTCCGGGCGGGTGATCACTTCGCTGGGACGGGCGGTCGTGGCCGTGGACGTCGTCCGCTTGGCGATACCGGTGACCTCGAACGCCTCACGATCGAGTTTCCCGGACCTGATCAGCGGGAAGGCCGTCGGCGGGACGACGTAGACCTTGTCGCCGAACTGGTGTACCGAGGCCGTGGTATCACCATCGAGCATGACCTGCGGTGCCTTTCCTGGCGGGAGGGTGACCTTCACCTTCTCGCCGGTCGGCAAGGTCACAACCCTGTTCTCACGGGCTGCTGCCGTCGCGGTGCCGCGAGGCTTCTGAGCGGTGACCGCTGGCGCTGGGGTCGTGCTGCCCGTACCGCTGCTGCCCGTGGCGCTCCCCTCGCCCTGGGATGCCGCAGCCGTGCCCGCTCCGGTCATCGCGAGAAGGGCGGACGTCATCAAGGCCACGCCGGAGGTACGGCGTGAGAGGCGCCGGTATCTGCGCCTCCGTTGTCCGTGTGCTGGGAGCGGAGCATGCCTGCTGTTCATGAGAACCCCCCGGATCGTCAGGAACTACGCTGGTGGCGGAGAAATGCCACAAGACCGTTACCTCGCCGAATGGATTTCGGGAGGAAACAGGATCGACATTCTGCGCTCCTGCTTTCGTGCGAGGAATCTTATGTTCCACCAGAAGCGCTGGAAGCTTCTGCTTCGAGATCGC
>JAUPKQ010000247.1 GCA_030837345.1 Actinomycetota bacterium
AATAGCTACGGGAGGGGCCTATGAACCGAGCAGACGAGCCCTCCTCCTCTCCGACGCGAATAGCGCGAGTGGGCCGAGTGATCAGCCGTGTCATGTTTACGCTGACCCCTGTACTCAGTTTGGGCCTTGGCTCCTGGCTATCCTTCCTGGTCGCCGCGATTCGCTTCAGTTACCTCAACCGCAGGGTGGCACTACTACTGTGGACGTCGACATTCGGCTACTTCGCGACAGCCATGCTGATGGTGGTCACCGTCGAGAGCGCTGACGGAACGTTCGAATTCTGGCTATTCTTCGGCTGCATGGTCGTGAGCATCGTCGGCGCCACCTTTGAAGCGCTCACACTCGTGGCCGTGGCTACCAGGAGCGGCCTTCACGGTCATACACCCAATGTGCGCCGGACGCGACCGCGACGTGCCGCATCAGGCGCCTTCGCGACACCAAGACCCGGCGCTGCCGGCGGTCCCGCGACGACCCCGGACAGCTCTGAAATCAGCCCACGTCACGCGGCGATCCTGCGCCTGCTGGGGTCCGCCCTGGCGATTGTCGCCCTGGGATTGATGGGTGCCATGGGCCTGGCTCTGCACCAGTATGAACATGCCAGCAGCTGTACCGCCGAAAACCCGTCCAGCCCCTGCGTCAGACAGCTGACTGGTCTGATCAGCGCCCCCGGGCGGTCGAAGAACAACTCCTGGTGCAACCCCGGCGGCGCCTGCGTTGAAGAGATTGACTACAGCATTGTCGTGACCCTGCAAGCGGGCAGCCGAGCCGAGGTGTGGGATACCCAGTCCCACCCGGACTTCCGGGTGGGAGATCACGTAGTCCTCCAGCAGTGGAAGGGCCGCTACATCTCCATCACCGGCCACGGGCACCGAGTGGAGGTCAACGGCTGGAACCCTGGGTTCCTCATCTGGGCGCTCATGATCACGTTCGGCTCGACCGCAGTCGCGGGGGTGTTGTGGCGAGTGGGACTTCTCAGCTTCAAGGAGCACTCGCGCGGGGTCCGGGCCGTGCTGCGCACCATTGTCGCCTGGACCCTCCTCGTTGTGGTGGGCACGATCGGTTCGATCGTGCTCGGCCAGGGACTGTCGGCGCCGCTGTTCTACTTCCGCTGGTGGTAGTCCCCCTATGCAGTAGCTGTATAGGGGCTCTATTGTGTCTCTTGCCCCTGGAGGAACTGACGTCCTCCGTGTGGTTGAAGCGATGGGGGAGGAACCACGTCATGGACGGACACGAACATCGACTGCCGGTATCCGGCTACCCAGAAACCCCCGAGGCCTGGGCCGCCCTACCGTCGGAGAAGACCTATCTCGGTAAGGCCGTTCCCAGCGGCGGCGGCTGGGAGATCCGCATCTTCCAGGCGGGCAGCCCCGATCCGAGCGAGACGACGACCTTCGGGATCACCCGGTGCCGCACGATCGCCCAGATCGAGGGCGCCGTCCGCAGCTACGTCGAGGCGGTCACGGGCGAGACCGACGTCATCGTCATCGCCAGCCCGGACGTCGGGGACGACCTCATGCTGCGGGTGATCCAGGCCTGGAAGGCCATGAAGGAGGTGAAGGCCGCTGAGGTGGAGGCTGCCGCGCAGGTGAGGGAGGTCGTCCGGGAGCTGCGGGCCCGAGGGTTGTCGACGACGGACATCGCCTTCATCGCCCACGTGTCCAGGGGACGGGTGTCGCAATTGCTGCGCTGACGGCGAGTGCACGGGGCCCGTCGGTCGCGTCCGGACCTGGGGGCGCCATGATCCCTTCCAGAAGGCCGACACCTCCGATCGGCGGTTCCGTGCTGCGGGTGTCCGCCTCGTCGGTGCGGTTGGCGCGGCCGGCCCGGGCTGCGTCCGCCCTGGGCGCGGTGTCCCGTCGGAGGAGCCGCCAGACCGCATGGCACGCCGCGACGCCCCACAGGAGCGAGTACACCGCGTACACGTGCGCGTATCCGCAGGCTGTGGGCAGGGTGAGGCCCTTGGCCCGTTCCTGGCGCCAGTACCTCCAAAGGACCGCGACCGACGGCCCGACAGCCGCGACGTAGGTCGCTGCCAGCCACCACGTGAGTGGGCCTCGTCCGCGCAGGATGTCCGCGACGGCGGCCATGACGCTGACGACGAAGGACGCCGACAGCAGCGAGGCCACGACGGGCAGGAACGGGACAGAAACCTGCCGGATCATGTCGTCCGCGAGACGGGTGTCCTTGCCCCGCAGGATCGTGGGGACCAGCCGCCATGCCCGCAGGCGCCCGCCGAACCACCGGCTGCGCTGGTCGATCACCTGGCGAAGGTCGAGGAGCCCGGGCCGGTGGACCACCGCGGTGGGGCAAATCTTGCTGCGCCGTCCGTGCCGGAGGATCCGGGTCCCGAGGTCGAGACCGTCCGCGCGATGCGGCGTCCAGGGCTTCGTGCCGAGGCCGTTGCCGAGGAAGAGGGAGGCCCGAACGAACTCGCTGCCACCCAGTCCCGGGCCTCCGAAAGGTCCCCGGCAGCGGCTCAGCACCTGGGCGTGCACGACGTGTTCGATGTCCTCCATCCGGGTCAGCAGGCTGACGTTACGGTCGGTGAAGCGCACCCCGGTCTGCACCCGGGCCACGGCCGGGTCGGCCAGGAGGGCCGCCGCCTCGGTGAGCACCTGCGGGTCCAGTTCCTCGCCGACGTCGGTGACGACGACCACCACGGAGCCAGGATCGAGGTCGCCCAGGTGCCCGCCGAGGTAGATCTCGTGCATCGCGGCGTTGAGGACGTCCTCCTCGTCCCACCGCCTGGACGACGTCTGCCGGCGCAGCAGCCACACCCGGTCGTTCATCATCGAGGTCACGACGGCCGACGTCGCGTCGTCGGACCCGTCGTCCACGACCAGCACCGAGAGGTTGTCCTCGGACAGCGACAGCAACCGGTTCACCGCGGCGCGGACGACCTTCTCCGCGTTGCGGCACGGTAGGACGACGACGAAGGAGAGATCCGGCAGGATCACGGGCATCCCGGTGACCGCCCGGCTCGGCCCTGGGCCGGGCTCGCGGCGCCGGGCGAGGAGGGCGACGGCGGCGAAGCCCACGGCGAACAGCCCGGCCGGCACGAGGAGGAGCAGGTCCGGCGGCCATTCGGACCGCGTGGGCGTCGTCGGGGAGCGGAGCGACGCCACCGGGCGGTTCGACGTCGACGGCGAGCCCGTCGCCGTCGGCTGGTTTCGAGGCCGGAGCGCGGGGACGGCGGGGTTGCTGACCGGTAGGTGGACCTCTCGCTGCCACACCCTGGTGCCGGAGCTGAGGCGCACCGTCACCGGGTGCGGCAGGGCCTGCTCGTCCAGGAACCGGATGCGGAACTGGTGCTCGAGCGCCCGGACCACCTGCTGGGCGACGTCCGGGGCCATGCCGTCGCCGTTGGGGCCGGGACTGGCGGCGAACCCCCCGGTGGCCTCGGCGAGCGTCGTCACGTCGGCCCGGCGTCCGGTGGTGAGGTCGATGACGAAGAGCTGGACCCTGCTAGCGAGCAGCCTCTGCCTCAGATCATCGAGGATTGCCGGGGACTCGGCGCGACCGTCACCGGTGACGAGCACGAGGGCGCGCCCCACGGCCGGCTCGCCGGGGAACGCGGTCAGGGCCGCCTTGAGGCGCTCGGCCGGGGTCGCGCCGAGCGCCGTGCTGGTCAGGGCGGCGAGTGCCTGGACGATCTGGGCCCGGTCGTTACCGGTGGCTGAGACCGTGGCGGCGGTGGGAGTGGCGGTGCTGGGAGCGACGGTGGTGGGAGCCGGGCTGAGGACGTGGGCCGTGGCGCCGCCCGGAAGATCCTGGACGATCCGGGTCAGCGAGGCTCGCTCGGCGGCGAGAGCGGCAGCCGACAGCGAGGTGTCAGGAACGAGGAGGACGCGGAGGTCTTGGGGAGAGACAGGACGGACGACGGGGACGATGGTGCGGCCTCTCGCCGCGATGGACACGTGATCAGCTACCTGGGCGGCGGACCGGCCGCTGACGTCGGTGACGACTGCGTCGATCCATGGATGCCCTGAGACGTCGATACGGGAGACGGAGAGGACATCCGTGCCCGCTCGGGTGGACGTCGCTCGCGCGGTCGTCGGTCGCGCGGCCGTTGCTCGTGCGGGGTTCGTCCGGGCGGCGGTCCGTGGCCGGGCGGTCGACGGTCGACCGGGTCCGAGGGTGATTGTCGACGGTCGGCCCGGCGCGAGGGTGATCGTCGACGGTAGACCCGGCGCGAGGGTGATTGTCGACGGGGTGAGTGTCCACGTCGCGCCCGGTCGCGTCACGGTCGATCCTGGGGACAACGTCACGACTGACGGAGTGGCGGCCGACGGGGCGTCCGTCGGCAGTGTGCCTGCCGATGCCGCTGACGAGGCGAGGAAAATCAAGCCTGCCGACAGGCCGACGACGGCCGTCACCTGGATGCCGGTGAGCACACGCGAGGCCGTCATCCGCGGTCGCCGACCTTGACGGTGCCGGTGTCTGCATCGGCATCGGTGTCGGAGGCGTCCGTGTCGGGGGCGTCGGCGTGGGCGACGGCGTCGGCCGCAGCAAACTCTGCGATGTCGATCGGGCCGGTGTCGGGGGCGTCGGCGGTGTCGGGGCGGTCGGGGGTGCCCGGCCGGGCGGTTGGAGAGCCGTCGACGGGGCCGGCGCCCTGGACCACGATGGACGTCGCGATCGCGTCGGTGGGAAGGTCTGCGGGTTTCGGCACGGCCGCCGCCACGGTGAGGCCAGCGAGGACTGCCACGTAGAGGACGGAGAGCAGCCCGGCACCGTCAAGCGCCAAGCGCGCGGCGTCCTGCAGAGTGCCGCTGCCCAGGAGGAGCAAGCCGCCCGCGAGTGCGGCTGCGATGCCGATGATGGAGGTGTACCGCATTGTTCCCCCGGAGAAGTTGGTCATCGCCGTGCCCACGCGTTTGGGCACACCGAGATGGTCGAAGGACGGGGAAGGACCGGAGAGGTCCGCAGGATGCCGGCGAGGACGCGGCACCGCTCCGGTGCGATGGTGGCGGACGAGCACGTGGGCTCCTCTCGGTCCCGGATGCTCCCCCCTGGAGGGAGGCTCACCCTTCCTGACCGGTGAGTCCGGGGATCCTTACGCACTTCGGCGCAATCACTTTCGGCAGCAGTTGACTGCACGAGGTGAGGGCTTGGGATCGTCTCCTGTCGCCCCGGCCTTCATCGCCTGTGGACGGGGAACGACGGGGCTCTGCCAGCGTTCAGCAGCTGGACGGGGACGCTTGATGTTGATCTTTCGAATGTTGGGCCTGGCTTCTGGCACAAGGCATAGTGACCCGGTTCGAGCCGGGTGAGGCCTTGACAGCGGTCGGTCGGTCCTCGAACGCTAGATCGATGATGGAGGATCGCTCGTGGGGAGTCACCCGTGGGGGCGGTGCGCAGCGGCGTCCCACCATTCGCATGATCGTGATTCGGATCGGGGTGCCGATCGTTGCGCTGCTGGTCGGCGCGCTTCTCGTGCTGTTCTGGGCAGGTTCGCGGATCTTCGACTTCGGTGATTTTTCGTGGATCTGCCAGATCGTGATGTTTTTCGTCGTGGCGGGTGTGTGTGGGTTCTTCTTCTTCTGGTCGAGCTGGCCCTGGACGGGCATGATCGCAGCTGGGCTCATCTTCTTCAGCGTGATGGCCGCCGAGAGCGCGATCTGGAACACGTGGTTGGAACAGTTCAGCGAAACGGGCGTCTGCCAGGTGACGATCGTGGACAAACGCACCTACCAGGAATGGGTCACGGACTCCGACAATGGCGGAGGGCACAACGAGACTCGCGTGGTGTACCGGCATCACCTACAGTGCCCGCCCGGTGGACCGAGTGAGTTCAGCCGCTCCCGGATCGTGGCCCACAACGGTGAGTCTCTCCCGGTCGTCTGGGATCGCATCGGCTGGGTTCACCCCCTGGCGGCCTCGGAGCGCCGCAGCACCGGGGAGTCGTGGCGGGCCCTGCTGCTGATATATGGCATCGCCACGCTGGTCCTGCTCGCCGAGGCTTTGATCGATCTCGCTCGTTATCCCAAAAGCTCCGGCTGGGCCTTTGGCGGCAGGGGATACATGGAGGGCAGTTTCATGCATCTGGCCGAAGGTCGTTAACCCGGCCGGGCCGGACGAAGAACCTCGCCGTTCCCGGCGTCCCGCTCACTCATGCACGGTGGCGACGACCGCGAACTGCCGCGCGTCGGCGTCGTACGGCGTTCCGGCGACGTCCCCGAGCAGTTCTGCCACCTCGAACCCCGTGGTGGTCAGCTCGGTCGCGAGCGTGTCGGGTGAGTAGTACTGGGTCCAGGAGAGGTGGCTCCGGGCGCCGCCCTCCTTGACGATCTCGTACTTGTCGAGAGATACCCGCTCGGGCTCGTACCGGTAGGTGTGGTGGAACCCGGAGCAGGGCCGGGGCGAGAAGGCGCCGTCGGGAACGAGATGGTCGCGGACGACGTCCAGCAGGCGCGCGCGATCGGGCGGGGTCACGGCGCCGAAATCCCTCATGACCATGAGGTCGTAGGTCGCTTCCTCTGTGTTGGACAGGTAGTTCTCGTTCAGATATCTCACCGGGACGGCGGGGTTCCCGGACGTCGCTCGGGCGTGCCGCAGCGAGCGTGACGACAGGTCGATCCCGGTGACGGTGGCTCCGCTGCCTGCCAGCCGGTTCATGCGGAGGCCGGGTCCGCACCCGAAGTCGGCGACTCGTCGTCCGGGGCCGAGACCGAACCTGTTGGTGGTCCAGGCGACCGACCGCTCGACGAACTCTCCGTCACCGGGTCAGGGGCGGAGTGGAAGTGCGCCGCGCCGGTCGGGTCCGAGGTGAGGGCCCATGCGAGGTCGGGGAGCCAGCAGCGGACGAGTCTTGTCCAGGCGACGGTGTCGGCTTCGTCGTAGTAGGGGAGGAAGCCGTGCCACCTGGGGTTGTCGATGAGGTCCCGAGCTGCAAGGCATCTGTGCCGGGATCCGGGGAACCGGGTCAGGATCTTGTCGAAGATCTGGTGGCCGAGGTCGAGCATCTGCTGTCGGCTCGTCTCGTCAAGGAGGGTTTGGAACTCGGCGGATTGCCCGATCTCGAGATTCACCCGGAATTCCCCGCCGATCTCGGGAGTCCAGCCCCACCGTGAGTGCTCGAAGGAGACGATCACGCGGTCGGGGGCGGGCGGGGGGCCAGGATCGGGAAGTGGTTTGATCCACAGGCCCGCTCTCGGGTAGAGAGCCAGGCCAATGTCGCGGCCGGTGCGTCGGAACCCGCAGTCCTTCAACCATGGGCCCAGTTCGCGCCGGACGATGGCGTAGAAGTCGGCTGCCTTCACAGTACTTGCACCCGATGGAGGAGGTCAGCGCTGCAAGGTGAGCAAGCCCGGCCGCCAGGGCAACTGGTCGTAGCTACCGCCCGCGCTGGGGGACTTGCCTTGGTAGAGGAGTTGCAGGTTGCAGGGGTCGATGGTCATGGTCTGGTCGGGGTTGTCACGGACGAGGTCGCCGTGGCTGATGTCGTTGGTCCAGGTGGCGCCGCTGTTGGCCTTACCAGCGAAGGGGTTGCTCTCGGTGGCGGCCTGGGGTGTCCAGTTGCCGTTGAGGCTGTTGGCGGTGAAGGAGCGGAAGTAGCGACCGTTGCCGCCGATCGCTTCGACAATCATGAGGTACTGCTTCTGGCCGGCGACTTTGTACACCTGGACGGCTTCGAACAGGTCGTTGGTGGAGCTGCTCATCACCACGGTGGAGCCGGTGCCGAAGTCGCGGGGGAAGTTGCCGATAGGCATGCTGGCTCGGTAGATCTTGCCGTTGTCCCCGGCGAAGAACAGATACATGTCGGTGTCGTCACCGATCAGGGTCTGGTCGATCGGTCCATAGGGTGCGTCGGCGATGCTGCCCGAGAACAGCGAACTGGGTGAGGACCAGCCGTTGGCGTTGGTCGGGTCGCTGGACGTCCGGTAGGTAAAGGATGACCCGCTCCATTGGTCGGCCAGCACCCAGATGTTCTTCGGCGCGAAGTAGAACAGCGTGGGCGCCACCGTGGACTGCGACATTACGTTCTGGCTGGCGTTGGCCATGTCGGACCAGTTCGTGAAGGGGGTGAAGTTCATCGAGCCATACGTGGATCCGGAGACCTTGGAGGCGTAGACCAGATGCTTGCCTTTGTAGACGACGTTGGTGAAGTCCTTGAGCGAGACCCAGCCCGACTTCGGCTCCGCCAGCGCGCCGGTCGAGGACCATCGATACGTCGACGGCAGGCCGCAGGTCTGCCCGGGTGTGGACGTCGCCGGGCTGGTCGTGACGGGTGTGGACGTCGCCGGGCTGGTCGCGACCGGCGTCGTCGTGGACGTGGTCGGCGAGGTGCCGGGTGTTCCGTCGGCACTGCAACTGACGGTGACCGTGCCCGAGGTGCCAGCCGCGACGAATCCGATCGAGGCCGACGCACCGGCCGCCAACGCGCCGTTGTAGGCCGCGCTCTTCACCGCGACGGTGCCGGAGTCGCCGGTGCTGGCTCCGCCCCAGAGGGACTGCAACGTCACTCCGGACGGCAGCGTCAGGGAGACGGTCCAATTGGTGATGGCGGTGGCGCCGGCCGTCACCGTGATGCCTCCCTGGAAACCTCCAGACCATGAGCTGGCCGCCACGTAGCTGGCGGTGCAGTCCGCTGCTGCCTGCGCCGTCGGCGCGACCAGGGTGGCTCCTGCCACGACGGTCGCCACCGCGGTGGCAGCCGTGAACCACCTGATGTGCGCGGAGCTGGACCGATCCCGGTTCGATCGGCGGCGACGGGCGAGAAGCGCCATGGGATTTGTCCTTCCTTCCGCGGCGCCCGCTCGGCGTGCGGGGGCCGACGACACTGTGGGCTGGAACTCTAGGCACGTGTCACCGCGGGGTCGATGTCTCGCCCCGGGGGCGTCCCGTGAAATCCTTCGTGTGAACATGTCTCGCATCTCGTCCGTGAGAGGCGGGACCTGTTGGAACCAGGCCCTGACGTGCGCCGTTGCATGGTCACGGCGGTACGCGGTCGCGCAGCGGCCGCTGTGGCGGGTGAGGTTGTCCGTCACAGTGGATCAACGTGAGGATGAAAGAACGTCGGGTTTCCCCGTGTCCGGAACATGTCACCTCGACAGCCAGATGGTTGCCGATGGCGTCACGCTCGCTCCTGCACGGTGGCGACGACCGCGAACTGCCGCGCGTCGGCGTCGTACGGCGCTCCGGCGACGTCCCCGAGCAGTTCCGTCACCTCGAACCCCGCGGTGGTCAGCTCGGTCGCGAGCGTGTCGGGCGAGTAGTACTGGATCCAGACGAGGTGACTGCGGGCGCCGTCCTCTTCGACAATCTCGAATTTGTCGAGGGATACCCGCTCGGGCTCGTACCGGTAGGTGTTGTGGAACCCGAAGTAGGGCCGGGGAGAGAAGAATCCGTCGAGCAGCGAGGGTGCGTAGACGGCCTTCTCCGTCACGGCGTCGAAGGCGGCCATTGAATCGACGTCGAAGAAGAAGGCGCCGCCGGGAGCGAGCCGGTCGCGGACGACGTCCAGCAGGCGCGAGCGATCGGGTGGGGTCAAGGCGCCGAAATCCCTCATGATCATGATGATGAGATCGTAGGTCGTTTCCTCCGCGTAGGTCAGGTAGCTCTCGTTCAGATACCGCACGGGAACGGCGGGGTTCCCGGACGTCGCCCGGGCGTGCCGCAGCGAGCGTGACGACAGATCGATCCCGGTGACGGCGGCCCCGCTGCCTGCCAGCCGGTTCGTGTAGAGACCGGGTCCGCACCCGAAGTCGGCGACGCGCCGTCCGGGGCCGAGACCGAACCTGTCGGTGGTCCAGGCGACCGATCGGTCGACGAATTCCCTGCGATAGGAAGAGATGTCGACGTCAGGATCGAGGTGGTACTCGAGCATCCGGGCCGAGATGTGTGGGTCGGTCCACAGGTCCGCCGTGGTGACACGGGAGAAGATCTCGGGGCGGGCGTTGACGGCGGACAGCATCGCGAACACGTCAGACGGTCCTCCGGTAGGTGATCACGCTGAAGAGCTGAGCCTAGCTGGGGGAGGGGGCCGTCAGCGGCCCTCCTCAGGGAGCGTCCTGTCGGGGCGGTCGGCGAGCCGCTGACCCAGCCAACCGGTGACGCGGTCGAGCAGGAGAGGAGCGATCGGTTCGCGGAGCTCCTTGCGGTACGAGCGCATCGAGGCAGGTCCTGACTCGATGCGCAGTATGTGGGTGAGGTCGGGAGCCGCCCAGGTCTCGACCGGTCCCGGTACGAGGTCGGCGATCCGGGGCAGGTCGGCCGGGTTGACCTGAAGGTCCTTGGCGCCGGTGATGGCGAGAACGGGGACGGTGAGGTGAGCGAGGTCGTCTGCGGGATTGTGGTCGATGAACTCCCGGAGCCAGCGGGCGTTCACCTGCGCGCCGTTGATCCGGGCGACGTCCGTCGTCGTCCGCCGGACCCGTTCGGCGTTCTTGATCACCTTCGTGGCCAGGTCGATGCGGATCAGACGGAACAAGGCCCGCACCGGTGCCGGTAGCGACTGGGGCAGCAGCGTCGCCTGCCAGCGCAACGTCACATCGCCCGGTGTCGCCGGGCAGCCGAGCAGGACGACCCCCGCCGGAGCCGGACTCGCGGGGCCGGTCAGAGCCCGGACGGCGATGTTCGCGGCGAGGATCGCTCCCTCGCTGTGCCCGAGGAGGAACACGGCATCGGCGTCGACCTCGGGCCGGGCGGCGAGCGCGGCGAAGGCGGCCTCCGCGTCGTCGGCGTTGTCGTGAAGGCCTGCTCGCCTCCAGTCCTTGGACGGCGCCGTCGTCCCGTCACGGAGCAGCCGCGAGGCCCCGACGCCCCGCTTGTCGTAGCGCAGGGTGGCGACTCCGGCCGACGCCAGGGCCGCGGCCACCTGGTCACCGAACCCGAGTTTCAGCTTGCCCGCGCTGCCGTCCCTGTCCACCGGCCCCGATCCGTTGATCAGTAACGCGGCGGGGTGGGGCCCCGGCCCCGGTGGCAGCGTGAGGGTGGCGGCGAGGTCCCGGTCCGGTCCCGGGAAGCGAAGGGTGATGGCGTCGGTGTCCGAAGTCAGCGTGGTCATGTTCTTATTGTTCTCGCAGGTGAGAATGAAGTCAAGTATGAGAACATAGGGATGGAGGTGGTTGCCGATGACGACAGCGGAGATGCTGTTGCACCCTGTCCGGCTTCAGGTGGTTCAGGCGTTCTTGGGTGGGCGCGAGCTGACAACGGGCCAGCTGGGAGAGCTTCTGCCGGGCGTGTCCACCGCCACGCTCTACCGCCAGGTGGGGATCCTCGCCGAGGGCGGCCTGCTCCGGGTCGTTCGGGAGCGTCAGGCTCGTGGTGGTGTCGAGCGGACGTACCGGCTCGTCGTGGAGGCGAGCAGTGTGGGGGCGTCGGATGCCCGGCAGCTGAGCCGGGAGGATCACCGCCACGGCTTCACCGTCTTCGTCGCCGGCATCTTGGCCGCCTTCGACCGGTACCTCGCTCGTGATGGCGTCGACCTGGCCGCTGACCTCGTCGGTTACCGGCAGACGGCCCTCAATCTCACCGACGAGGAGATGGGCCGGTTTCTCGTCGAGTACCGGGAGCTGGTGACGAAGTGGTCGGACGTCGACAGTCCGAAGGGCCGGCGTCGGCTGTTCTCCACGATCGTCATGCCGAGCGAGTGACGCGCTTCGCGGTCTCGCCGGCCATCAACTGGGGCTTGAGCGTGACTGTCGGTGAGTCGTGGAAGGCTGTCAAGCGTTCAAGATCGTGATCGAGTGGGGGGGCACCGATGCCGGAGCGCACGTCTGTCACGCTGCACCACGTCGAGGAGGGCGCCGGCGTTCCGGCGGCTCTACCCGGATCTGCCGGGCATGGG
>JAUPKQ010000248.1 GCA_030837345.1 Actinomycetota bacterium
AGCGGTGGCCAGTTCTCGATCAGGGTGGAGGCGAGGACGAGGAACCTGGTCAGGAGGGTGTTCGGGTCCCGGCTCCCGAAAGCGGTGTCGACGTCGACGGCGTCCTCGGCTGCTTTCTCGCCTTCGGACAGGCGTGACGCGCAGTGGGCGACGAGCTCCAGGCGCTGAGCCAGCCGTCCCCCGTTCACCCACCTGTTCTCAGGCGGCGGATCCGGGACCGGACCGGTCGAGCGGGGCCAGGTCTCCCAGTTCTCGTCGCGGCCGGTGAAGTCGGTGGCCAGCGCCATGCACTCCACCCCGAGGTCCTCGGCACGGGAGGTCCCGGCGAGAAGGCGCGCGGCGGCGTCCAGTTCGAGGCGGTCGAGGGCTCCGAGCGCGGTGGTGAGCAGTGGATGATCGTGGCCCTCGGCGGCTGGCCACAGGTGGAGGCTGGCCTCCTCCTGACCTGCGGAGGTCAGGTCCCGGATGAAGAAGGGGATCGCCCGTTCCGCACTGACCTTGAACATCTCCTGGAGGGCGGCGAGGACGACGGGTTTCGGACCGGTCGGGACGAGCAGGAGCCCCCCGATGCCGTCGCCGTGCTTCGCCAGGATCTCCGAGAGGTACACCCGGATCTGGGACCTGACCCGAGGCCGATCCCAGAACTCCTCATCGATGATCTGCACCGTGGCCCGGACATCGCGGGGTTCGTGGACGCCGGTGGCGAGTTCCTCGCGTTGCCGATTGGCGGCACTTCGGCTCTTCTCCGTCGCGAGCATCACGGCATGCAGGGGAAATCGGTCCGAGCCGAGGAACTGGGTCACAGCCTGGCCAGGGCCCTGATGGAGCAGTTGGTGGGCGATCGACGCCCGGTCCTCACCCGGCCGTGAGGGGCCCACCGGCCAGACGGCGAGCAGACCGGTCGCGGGACTGGTGGAGGGCCGGATGCCGAGCTGGGTGACGAGGTCGGCCTCGGCCAGGGACAGTCCGTCCCACTGGGTGAGCCAGCGAGCGATCCGTTCCCCGCGTTCAGGATCGGAGGGCCTGAGGTTGTGCGCAGCGTTTCCGTGCTCGTTGATGACGAACACCTCGGGCGAGGTGAGCCACCCGTTGGGCCGGTGAGCCGGGTCCCCCTTCGACGCTTCCCAGGCCGCGTCGCGGAGCTTGCCCAGGATGGGAACGCTGACCCTGCCCGTTTCCGCGTCCGTCCTCTCCTTGGGCATCTCGGCCTGCGGGACGCCGAGGTGGTCGCACATCTCGCGGTACCTCTCGATCACGTACCGGCGGAGGGCGAAACCGGCCGTCCCGTCCCAGCGGACGAGCGCCTCCCAGGCGACCTGCCGCAGGGCCTCGGAGCCTTCAGCTCGGTAACCACGGTTGACGAGGTTCACCATCTCTTGGACCGCGTGTTCCTGCTCCGGTGTGAGCGCGATCCGGGGCGCGCCGTCCGCTCCGGACTGTGCGAGTGAGGCGAGTTCGTGGAACAGCCGCATCCGGGTGAGGTACGGAACGGCCAGCGGCGTCGTCCGGTCGACGGCGTCCAGCGGGTCGACGACGGTGGCGGACTCTGGGACCCGCGTGTAGTCCAGCAGCCGCCAGGGCCGCGCCACCGTGACGGCGGCGGAGGCCGCGCTGAAGGACGTCGACGTCGCCCCGGACCCCCAGCTGATCATGAACCGGCCGGGAGCGTCCGCGCCGAGCGCCTCGTGCCGGGCGATGAGCTGGGTCCGGACGTCGTTCTCCCCGAGCCCGGCGGGGAAGGCGCAGCCGACGTCCACGATCTCGACGGCGTTGCCCATTTCCCGAAGGATCCTTCCGCGCAGGGCGGTCAGGGCCCCGCCCAGGGTTTCGCAGAGCTCCGGAACCCGGAACCCGGCGGACCGTGACTGCTCCGACTCCGCGGCGACGAGCACCACCCGGATCCGGCGCACCCGGGACTGTGGGTGGGCCAGCGCGCGCAGGACCTTGGGCAGCGGGAGGCCGGCTGGCGATCCCGACGGCATCCCCGATGCGGTGCGGTACCGCTCGTGCCACACGAGCTCCCCCAGCCGGTCGAGGTCCGCGGCGTCCAGCGCCTCCCTGAGCTCGTTCAGCCGGGCCCTGGCGTTCCGCCGGTCCTCGTCGCTCGGTCCGCCGGGGGGTTGGCGGAGGCCGAGATCGCTGAGGCCCACGGGGTGGACGAGCCAGACGTGAGTGGTGTCGGGGGCCGTGGACAGGGCGCTGTTCTCGGGCATGGCGGACCTTCCGATCAGGTGAGCGAACGGTCGAGTCGGTCAGTGGGGACTGTGGTTACCGGAGCGGGGCGAGGGCCGTCGACAGGTCGGCGACGAGGGAGGACGACTGTGGTCCGGCGGCGGCGACCAGCCGCCGGGCGCGGTCGAGTTCCGTGCGGTCCAGGGACGCCGGGTCGCGCCGCAGCAGGTCAAGCAGTGCGGGCCCGATGGCGTCCACGGCCCACGACAGGGTGCGGTCGTGGCCGGGAGCGGCGAGGATCGCGGTCGTCGACGGGTCCGCGAGCACCGCGCGGAGATGCCGCTCGGCGGAATCGCGGGCACGGGCGACCGCTGATCGTTCCCGCGGCGGCGTCAGGACCGTCAGGCGCCACGCGACGGAGCAGGCGAGCTCGTGGGACTGCCGGGCCGCGGTGTGCTTGACGACGATGCCGACGGGTTCGTCCTGGGCGACGCGGTCCCGTACCTCGGTGACGGCGTCCAGGACGGCGAGCGCCCGGCGCAGGTCTGAGGCTCCGCCGCGCCTGGCCAGGTGTTCGGCGTAGCGGAAGAGATGGAAGATCTGCGAACCGGTCAAGCGGTCGAGCGTGGACGCCGGGTCCTCGGGGATCCCGCGGGCGGCCAGGGCCTCGCGCCAGGTGCGGGCGAGGGATCTTCCGACGGTCGCGCGGAGGTCGTCGAGGTCGTTCCCCGACTGGTCGAGGGCTTCGCCGAGAGCGACGCAGCCGATCTCCATCAGGTAGCTGGCGGTTCCGGGGGCGAGGTGACCGGTGTGCCAGGTCTGCCGGGTCCGTCGCAGGCCGTCGAGCTGCCGGGTGACCGCGGCCCGGACTGTCGCGGGTGGCTCGCCGTCGCGCAGCGCGTCCTCCAGGGCCAGCCGCTGGCCGAAACCGGCGAGGAGCAGGTGGGCCGGGTCGCCGGGGCCGAGGCGGAGGCCGACGGCCGTCGCGGCGCGGTCGACGAGGTCGCGGATCGAGGCCTTCAGCGGTGGCCAGCGCTGGGCCGGTGTCTCCAGGTAGCGCAGGTAGGCGGCTGCGACGTGCAGGGCGACGGCGTGGGCGCGGACGGTGAACGGGTCAGTGCGGGCAAGTGTGTCGTCGTCGGGCCATGCCGGGAGGGGGACGTCCTGCGACGGCAGATCGCCGGTGAGCAGGTCGGTGTCGAGGGCCTCCCCGACGAACGGCGCGACCATCGCCCCGGAGCGGTAGTAGGCGTGCGTGGCGCGGTGCCCGGCGTCGTCCTGGAGCCAGACGATGCCGGACCCGGACCGTCCCATGTGCAGCAGCCGGCGGGCCCAGGCGGAGGCGAGGTCGTCGCGCCGTTCGGGACCGATCGGTGTGCCACCGGGGACAGCGAGGTCGACGGCGTCCAGGGTGTCGTCGACGAGGGCGAACCGGACCGGGGTGAGAGACCGGTCGGCGGGCGAGGGCGACGTGGTTCCGATCTCGGAGCGTGCCGCGGGAGCGATCGAAGGATCGCGGGCGACGTGGTCACCCCACTGCGCGGTGAGGGACCGTTGCACCGACCTCGCCTGGACGGCGGCGACGACGAGGGCGGGCTGGGCGCGGAAGACCTCCAGCACCAGCCCGGCCCAGATCGCCAGGCGCAGGGACCGGGGCAGGTTCTGACGACAGAGGTCGCGGCAGACGGTGGTGACCGCCGCCGTCGCGTCGGTCAGGAGACGGTTGGCGGCGGTGAGGACGACGGCTGACTTCGTGTGGGGTCCGAAGCGGTTCAGCGTGGCGTTGGCGACCGGCATGACCCTGGTCGTCTCATCGGCCGCTTCGAGGGCTGCTTCGAGGATCGCTTCGATCGGTGTGGTGCCCTCGCCAGCGGGGAGCGGTACCCCTCGGGCGATCTCGGAGAGGGTCAGGGCCGTGAAGTCGCACACCCAGGTGCGGTCGTAGGGGTTGTTCGCCCACCGGATGCCGAACAGCGGTGCCGCCCGCCGGGCGAGCCGTACGGGGACGATCTCCGAACGGGGGAACTCCCCCTCCGGGACGACGGCGGGCAGCGTGTGCATACCGGGCACGCTAGCGCCTCGGCCCGCGACGCACCAGCAGCGAGAGGCCGTGAACTCTTCTCTGTCGCAGAAGAAACTCTGCCGTCGAAAGGTGTATCGACACAAGATTACCTCTCGTTGACTGGGTGCAATCATGTCTCTGAGCTGGGTAAATACAGTCGAAAGTCCCGTCGGCCCTCGTTGGCCTAGAACTGTCCAGATGATCTCGCAATGAGTTTTTGGACAGGGATGCTCGCCAAGAACCGTGAGGACGGGCTACCGTCAAGGCGGCTCGCGTCGGCATGGCGGAGCCGTTTCCACGCTCCCTCAGGGGGTCAGCTGTGCCCGGACATTCCTTGGGTCAGTACAGGCATTGGGTCGTCATCGA
>JAUPKQ010000249.1 GCA_030837345.1 Actinomycetota bacterium
GTGGCCCTCCCCGCCGGGCGGCCCTCCGGCGTCCAGCACGGCACGTACGATCGACGAGGGCCCGTCGCCCGTCCCGAGCACGAGCAGGCTCGGACCGGCCCCCGAGACGACCGCCGCGCCGCCCGCGGCCCGGACGGCGTGCAGCAGGCGCGCGGTCCCCGGCATCGCCGGGGCACGAAGGTCCTGGTGGAGACGGTCCACGGTCGCGGAGAACAGCAGTTCCGGACGACGGCTCAACGCCTCGACCAGCAGGGCCGCACGCCCCGCCGTGAACGCGGCGTCCGCGTGGGGGACGTGGGCGGGAAGCATCGCCCGGGCCCGGGACGTCGCCAGTTCGCCGTCCGGGACGCACAGCACCGCCCGGACCCGCTCGTCGAGCGGCACCCGCACGGCACGGGCCGTCCCCCGGGCCCCGACGCCACCGGCGCCCTCGACGTCCCCGGCGCCCTCGGTCCAGGCGATCGTGAACCCGCCGAACAGCGTCGCCGCGGCGTTGTCCGGATGCCCCTCGGCGTCGGTGGCCAGCTCGAAGACCGTCGCGTCGTCCAGAAGGCCCGGATCGGCGAGGAGCCCCCGGGCCCCGAGCAGACCGGCGACGATCGCCGCGGACGACGACCCCAGGCCACGGCCGTGCGGGATCGCGTTCCGGCACCGCAGCCGCAGGCCCGGCTGCGCGGCGCCCGAACGCGCCAGCCCCGACCGCACCGAACGCACGACCAGGTGGCTCTCGTCGAGGGGCACGGATCGGGCACCCTCCCCCTCGACGACGACCTCGGCGGACGGCGCGCCCTCCGCCCGGACGGCCTCGACCGTCACCAGGTCGTGGACGCCGAACGCGAGGCCCAGGCTGTCGAACCCCGGGCCGAGGTTCGCGCTCGACGCCGGAACGCGGACGGTCACCGCCCGGCCGAGCACGACCCCACCCACGACCTCCCGTACGCCCCCCGGGACGTCGTCGCGGGCGGCCTTCCGGCCGGCCGACGTCACGACGCCGGGCGGCACCACGTGGGCCACCGGGATCAGTCCCCTTCCACGCGCATCACGCTCTCGACACCGGCCACGACGGGCAGGTCCGCGAGCGACTCGACGGTCGCCGACAAGGCGGCGTCCGAGGCGGTGTGCGTGACGACGACGAGCGCGGCCTGCCCCTCGCCGACGGTCAGCCCTTCGGCGTCGTCCCGGCCGGAGCGACGCTGCTGGCGCACCGTGTCGATCGACACCCCGTTCGCCGCGAACACCGCCGCGACCTGGGCGAGGACACCGGGCCGATCCGTCACGTCCAGACTGATGTGGTACCGCGTCGACACCTCACCCATCGGGCGGAGCGGCAAACGGGCGTAGGAGGACTCCCCCGGGCCGAAATGCCCGCCGACCCGGTTGCGGGCGACGCTGACCAGATCGCCCAGCACCGCGCTCGCCGTCGGCTGACCGCCCGCGCCCCGGCCGTAGAACATCAGCTCACCGGCGTACTCGGCCTCGACGAAGACGGCGTTGTACGCCTCGCGCACCGAGGCGAGGGGATGCGTCCGCGGGATCATCGCCGGGTGGACCCGCACCGAGACGGACTCGGCTCCGTCGGCGGCCACCGTGCGTTCGCAGATCGCCAGCAGCTTGACGACGGCACGCATGCGGCGCGCGCTCTCGATGTCCGCCGCGGTGACCCCGGTGATGCCCTCACGGTGGACGTCGGCGGCGCTGACCCGGGTGTGGAAGGCGAGGGACGCGAGGATCGCCGCCTTCGCCGCGGCGTCGAACCCCTCGACGTCGGCGGTCGGATCGGCCTCGGCGTACCCCAGGGACTGGGCCTGGGCGACGGCCTCGGCGAACCCCTGCCCCGTGGAGTCCATCTTGTCGAGGACGTAGTTGGTCGTGCCGTTGACGATGCCGAGCACCCGGTGGACACGGTCCCCGGCGAGAGACTCGCGCAGCGGCCGCAGCAGCGGGATCGCCGCGGCGACGGCGGCCTCGTAGTAAAGGTCGACGCCGTGCTCGGCGGCGGAGGCGTAGAGGGTCGGGCCGTCCTCGGCGAGCAAGGCCTTGTTGGCGGTGACGACGCTCGCGCCGCCCGCCATCGCCTCCAGCATCAGGCTGCGGGCCGGTTCGATCCCGCCGATCACCTCGACGACGAGATCGGCCCGCTTGACGAGATCGACGGCATCGGTGGTGAACAGCCCCGGATCGATCTCGAGCCCTCGGGAGCGGCCCAGACGCCGGACGGCGATCCCGGTGAGCTCCAGCCGTGTCCCCACGCGTTGGGCCAGCTCGTCGGCGTGCGTCGTCAGCAGGCGCGCCACTTCGGTGCCGACGACCCCGCACCCGAGCAATGCGACCTTCAGCGGCTCCACGCCTTCACTCCTCTTCGTCATCATGGCCCGCCGTCGAGGCGACGGCGGCGATCCTGTGTCCCACACCAGACGCCCGCACCGTCCCACTATCTCAGCATGCGGACAGGCCCGGGGGGAGCGACACCAGTGTCCCGCAGGTGCGGGCGCGGGTCATCCCTCGTCGAGGGCGAGAAGGTCCTCCTCCGTCTCGCGACGCACGAGCACGCGGGCCTTCCGGTCCCGGACACTGACGACGGGCGGGCGGGGCACCTGGTTGTAGTTGCTCGCCATGCTGCGGCAGTAGGCACCGGTCCCCGGCACGGCGAGGAGATCGCCGTGCCCGGCGTCGCCGGGCAGGAACTCGTCGCGGACGACGACGTCACCGCTCTCGCAGTGCCGCCCGACGACCCGGCTCAAGACCGCCGGCGCCGACGACGCCCGCGACGCGAGCGTGCACGAGTAGTCGGCGCCGTAGAGCGCGGTGCGGATGTTGTCGCTCATCCCGCCGTCCACGGACACGTAGCGGCGCGTCGCCCCGCTGTCGAGCTGGACGTCCTTCACCGTCCCCACGCGGTAGAGCGTGAAGGTGCTCGGCCCCGCGATCGCCCGTCCCGGCTCGACCGTCACCCGCGGGACGTCGATCCCGAGTGCCCGGCACTCGTGGACCATCAGCTCGGCCATCTGGTCGGCGAGCGTCTTCGGTTCGAGGGGGTCGTGCGCACTCGTGTAGGCGATGCCGTAGCCGCCGCCGAGATCGATCTCGGGCATCGCGTACCCGCGCTCGATCGCCGTGCGGGCGTGCAGCGTCAGGAGCCGGCGCGCCGCGACCTCGAAACCCCCCGTGTCGAAGATCTGCGACCCGATGTGGCTGTGGAGTCCGCGCAGTTCGAGCTCGGGGCGGGCGAGGACCCGGCGGATCCCCTCGTCCGCGACGCCGCCCGACAGGGAGAGGCCGAACTTCTGGTCCTCGTGGGCCGTGGACACGTACTCATGGGTGTGCGCCTCGACACCGACCGTGATGCGCAGCAACACCCGGGCCCGGACGCCGAGTTCACCGGCGATGTCCGCGACCCGGTCGATCTCGGCGAGCGAGTCGACGGCGATCCTGCCGATCCCGGCCTCCAGCGCGCGGCGGATCTCGCCGTCCGGCTTGTTGTTGCCGTGCAGGGTGATCCGCTCCGCCGGGACGCCTCCCCGCAGGCCGATCGCGAGCTCGACCGCGCTGCACACGTCGAGGCCCAGCCCGTCCTCCGCGATCCACCGGGCCACGCCGGTGCAGGTGAACGCCTTGCTCGCATAGTGGACCCCGGCACCGGCCAGGCCGCCGAACGCCCCGGAGAACGCCTCGGCGAAGGCGAGGGCACGGCCCCGGAAATCCACCTCGTCAAGGATGAACGCGGGCGTGCCGAACCGGCCGGCGAGAGTGGCGACGTCCACGCCACCGACGGTCAGGACGCCCGCGAGATCACGGGCGGCGGTGCCCGGCCACAGCGTGGGGAGCAGTTCGTTGGCATCGGTCGGCGGGCGCAGCCAGGAGGGCACCGCGGTGACGCCCCCGTACCCGGGCGCGTGCAGTTCTCCAGCTTCGTGAGCAGCCATGACGTGGGAATCCTCTTCGAGCAGGTACCGGGCGGCGACCCGGAACCGGACAGGTCGAACAGACGGGGGACGGCGTCACATGCGCTCGGGAGCGCCCACGCCGAGGAGGGCGAGGCCGTTGGCGAGCACGATGCGCGTCGCCTCGTTCAGCCAGAGCCGGGTGCGGTGGAGCTCGGTGACGGTCTCGTCGCCGCGCGGGGTGACGCGGCAGGCGTCGTACCACTTGTGGTAGTGACCGGCGAGCTCCTCGAGGTACCGGGCCACCCGGTGCGGTTCCCGCAGTTCGGCGGCCTGGGCGACGGCGCGGGGGAACTCCCCGAGCGCCGCGAGGAGGACGGATTCCGTCTCGTGGTCCAGCAGCGACGGGTCGAACCCGTCCTCACGCCGGACGCCGCCCGCGACGGCGTTGCGGGTGACGCCGGAGACCCGGGCGTGGGCGTACTGCACGTAGTAGACCGGGTTGTCGTTGCCGTGCTTGACGAGCAGGTCGAGATCGATGTCGATCGCCGAGTCCACGGACGACCGGGCGAGCGCGTACCGGGCGGCGTCGACCCCGACCGCGCCGACCATGTCCTCGAGCGTGACGACCGTGCCGGCGCGCTTGCTCATCCGGACCGGCTGGCCGTTCTTGACGAGGTTGACCATCTGCCCGATGAGGATCTCGAGGTTGGTCCCGGGCTCGTCGCCGAA
>JAUPKQ010000250.1 GCA_030837345.1 Actinomycetota bacterium
CGGCAGTAGCACCATCGAGTGCCGGGACACACCCACAGGGCGTGATCACAGCGGCGAACACGATTCCGTCGGCAAGATCCGAAACCATCGTGTCCGATCCAGCCGACGGAAACGACCAGACAGCCGGCAACGAGGCCGCGAGGACGTCAACCCACCTTCGCGCCGTCGGACCAGGTCTTGATGAAGTCGACGGCCTCGCGCGGGTCGTCGAGGAGGGTGATCAGGTTGAGGTCCTCGGGACGGATCATTCCTTCGGACTGGAGCGTTCCGCGAATCCAGTCGATCAGACCTCCCCAGAAGCGCGTCCCGAGAAGCACGACGGGGAACGCGGTGATCTTCTCCGTCTGCACGAGGACGAGGGCTTCGAACATCTCGTCGAGCGTCCCGAATCCACCCGGCATGACCACGAACCCCTGCGCGTACTTGAGGAACATCGTCTTGCGGGCGAAGAAGTAGCGGAAGTGCACCCCGAGGTCCACCCACTCGTTCATCGACTGTTCGTGGGGCAGTTCGATTCCGAGGCCGACCGAGATGCCTCCGGCCTCGCACGCGCCCCGGTTGGCCGCCTCCATCGCCCCCGGTCCGCCGCCGGTGATCACACCGTACCCGGCCTCCGCCAGGAGGCGGCCGACCTCCACCGCCAGGCCGTACTCCTCGCTGTCCCGCGAAAGACGGGCGGAACCGAACACACTGATCGCCGGGCCCAGCTCCGCGAGCGCGCCGAAACCCTCCACGAACTCGCTCTGGATGCGCAGCACACGCCAGGGATCCTGGTGGACCCAGGACGTCGGCCCCCGCTCGTCGAGGAGTCTCTGGTCGGTCGTCTTCGCCGGGACCCGGGAGCGACGCAGAGTGACAGGTCCCTGCCTGTACTCCGCACCCTTCCCGTTCATGGTCCCGGTGACACGGACGTCGCTCTCGTGATCGGTCACTTGCTCTCCCCCGAATCCGTCACTTGCTCTCCCCCGATCATTGTCATGCCGCGACGCTAGAGCCCCGACACTGTGAACTGCCACCCGACCGGCGCAAGCACGTCCACCGGTCACCTGACCGACGTGCGGCGGGCGGGTAGGGTTTCGCCGTGCGTAGCCGGCAGGTCCACGAGACCCCCGGGGCCACGCCGTCGGCGGCTCACCTGGTGTCGATCATCGGGACCGGGCGATTCGGGGACGCCTCAGCGGCACTGACCCGGGTGGCGTCGTTGTTGCCGCATCTGGAGAAGGCCTCCGATCCGGAGCTCCTCTTGATCGCCCGCTGGGGTGCTGTCGAACTCAAGGCGCGGGCCGGGGCCGATCACGACGAGATCATGGCCGCTTGTGATCTTTTGGAGCGGACAGCCTCCGAACGTCTCAACCCCGTGTGGGCAGCGGTGGCACGCACGCTGCGGGCCACGATCCACCTGGACGCCGGGACCGTCGGGGATTCTCTGTCCGACCTGACGTCGGTCGACCTGGACCAGTTCTCCGACGACCTCGCCGGTCCAGGAGGTGCTGTCCTACTCGACGTCCTCGCCTCGGCCTACAGCAGGCTGCGCCTTTTCACCGAGGTCGACGCGATCAGGGAGCGTTCGAAGACTCTGCTGGACGGACGCCCCCCACTCGACCGGGTGATCCACTGGGCCCACCGTGCGACCGAACTCGCGATCCGCGCCCTCGAACCGATGGTCACCGGCGAGGAGGAGGGCGACGCCGCGCTGCTCCAGCAGGCGGTCGAGAACGCCGACCAGCTGTCGACGGTCTCCCTCGACCTCGTCCCTGACCTGCTGCGACGAGGCGCGGACGCCGTCCGCGCCCTCGAGGCGACCTTCCGCGGGCGTCCGGCTGAGGCCCTGCGGCTGCTGGGGGAGGACGCCTTCCAGCCTCCGAACGACCTGCCGGGCCTCGAACGGCGTATCGCGATGCTCGCGGCGATGCACGCGCAGGTTCGAAGCGGCGAGATCGACGTCGCACGGGCCATGGACGACGAGGAGGCCCCGCCGTCCTCGCTGCCGTTCCTCGTGCTCGAGGTCGCGATGGCCGAGGAGCGGCTGCGCCTGGAGACCCGGAACGACGGTGATCTCGATCCGGTCCGGGCCCGCCTGACCCGGCTGACGAGGCAACTGGGGCGTACCGGGATGGATCTGGTCGCCGGGACCGCGAGATCGGCGCTGGCCCACCGGGCGCTTCGTGCCGAGAACCGCACCGACCCCCTCACCGGCCTCGGCAACCGGCGGGCGTTCGACGAGGATCTGCGGGAGGCGTTCCGGTCCGGCCGGATGCCCGTGTCCCTCCTCCTCGTCGACATCGACGGTTTCCACGCCGTGAACGAGTGCTTCTCTCTGGTCGGAGGCGACGCCGTCCTCACGGAGGTCGCCTCCGCACTCGGCGACACGAAGCGGGCCGGTGCCCGGCTCGCCCGATATGACGGTGACACGTTCGCCGTCCTGCTGCCGCTGACGACGGACGCCGAGGCGAAGGCTGCCGCCCGCCGCATCAGTTCGGCGGTCAAGGCTCTGACCTGGCCCGATCTGTCCTCTGACCTCACGGTGACGGTCACGGTCGGGCGCGGGACGATCGCGTCGCCCACGCACCGCCGGCCTGACGGCGACGCCGAGCAGCTCGTCCGCCTCGCCGACGGGCATCTGCGACGCACCCGGCGGAAACGGGCGAACGCCTCGACACCACCGGCTGCGGCCACCCCGCAGGAGTCCGCGCCGCCCGTCGCCCCGTCGGTGCCTGTCACCCCGCCGGTGCCTGTCGCCCTGCCCGCGCCAGCGGTACCACCACCGGTACCGCCACCGCTACCCGTGGCAACACCGATACCAGTACCCCCGCCGGTGCCTGTGGCAACGCCGGTTTCGCGACCCCACCGCCGTCGGCACGCGGGTCCTCCGGCGGAGGAAACCTCCCCAGCGGCGCAGCCACCCGCCGCGCAACCACCGGTCGTCCAGCCACCGGTCGTCCAGCCACCGGTCGTCCAGCCACCGGTCGTCCAGCCATCGACGGCGCAGCCACCCGCCGTGGCACGTCCCGGAGGCCGCGACGACCCCTTGGGGCTCGGCCGAGGGATGACCGGCAGCCTCTACGTTCCGCTATCCCCGCCCGGTGGCCTCCCGCTCTACCAGGCGCTCCTGCAGGACCCTCCCCGCGTGGACCCGCACCTCGGCCTGCTGCCTCCGCTCGGGATCAACGCCCTGACCGCTCCCGACGCGTTCACCCGGCGAACGATCCCTCCCAGCTTCGAGCCGCCGGCGGGATCCGACGCCGAACGGAGGCCCGCCCCGTTCGCCCCGTTGCCGGAACGCCCGGCCCGGCAGGTCCCCCGGGCGGGGACCCGTGCCGCCGCGCGGGCCGCGCGAGCGGA
>JAUPKQ010000251.1 GCA_030837345.1 Actinomycetota bacterium
GCCCTAGCCCTGGCCACCCTGACGGCGCTCACCGGATGCGCTCTCTCTTCCAAGGAACAGCCCGTCACTCTCACCGCCGCCGAAGTCGCCACCATCGCCGAAACCACAGCCCACAACGCCGCCCAAGAAGCCTCTCTCACCCACAAACTCCACCGAGAGCTCTCTCCGGACACTGACGATGTCGAATGCTGGGACGACATCCGAAAGGAAAAGAACGGCCTCTACCGAGTCTGGCGCACCTACACCTTCGAAAACGTCGACGACACCACCATGATCACCAGTGGACACCTCATGCGCGACCACCTCGCCCACCGCGGCTGGACCATCACCACCGACAGAACCCTTGAAGGCCCAGGCCTCGACATCAGAAGCATCAACGACGAGAACGGCCTCTACGCCACCATTATGGCCGGCAATAATCATATGACACTCAGTTTCAAATCTGGATGCCTCAAACGCGGAAACCTCATCATCACCAAACCCTCAACAAGCTATTCCCCCACCCCCACCCCGAATCGGACCGCAACGCCGATTCCGGCCAACACCGCCCACTCGCTGCTCCCCTCCCCGTAGAGGTGTATGTCCGAGCAACGGTCGATCACTACACATGGTCGAAAGGGCTGGCTGCGCGCTTCGCCCGGTCGGCTCCAGCGAGCTCTCTCCGGCGCGGAGAGCCACTCCGCTGACGGCACTCCCCATCTCACCGATCAACAAAATGATGGGCGGCCTCTCAGAGCGAGGCGATGACCTCACGCATCAGCCGTGCGGTCTCCGAGGGTGTCCTGCCGACCTTCACCCCGGCGGCCTCGAGGGCTTCCTTCTTCGCCTGGGCCGTGCCCGACGACCCGGAGACGATCGCTCCCGCGTGTCCCATCGTCTTGCCCTCCGGCGCGGTGAACCCGGCGACGTACCCGACGACCGGGGTCGAGACGTGCTCGGCGATGTAGGCCGCGGCCCGTTCCTCGGCGTCCCCACCGATCTCACCGATCATCACGATCGCCTTGGTCTCGGGGTCCGCCTCGAAGGCCTCCAGGACGTCGATGTGCGTCGTGCCGATGATCGGATCGCCCCCGATGCCGACGGCCGACGAGAAACCGATGTCCCGCAGTTCGTACATCATCTGGTAGGTGAGCGTCCCCGACTTGCTCACCAGGCCGATCGGTCCGGCACCGGCGATGTCCGCGGGGATGATCCCGGCGTTCGACCGGCCGGGGGAGATCAGCCCGGGACAGTTCGGGCCGATGATCCTTGTCGTGCCCGCGTTCCGCGCGTACTGGAAGAAGTCCGCCGTGTCGTGCACCGCGCACCCCTCGGTGATGACGACGACGAGCGGCATCCCGGCGTCGACGGCCTCGAACACGGCGTCCTTGGCGAACTTCGCCGGGACGAAGATCACGGAGACGTCCGGGGACACCTCCGCCATCGCGTCGGACACCGACCCGAACACCGGTACCGTCACGCCGTCGTCGAACTCGACCGAGGTGCCCGCCTTGCGGGGGTTGACACCGCCGACGACCGTCGTGCCGGAGCGGAGCATCCGCCGGGTGTGTTTCATCCCCTCGGCGCCGGTCAGCCCCTGGACGACGACTCTGCTGGTCTCGGTGAGGAAGATCGCCATCGGGTCAGGCCTTTCGGGCTGCGAGCTCGGCCGCGCGGCTCGCGCCGCCGTCCATGGTGTCGGCTTGCTCCAGATGCGGCAGGTCGGCCTCGCTGAGGATCTTCCGGCCGAGATCGGCGTTGTTGCCGTCGAGCCGGACGACGACGGGACGGGTGATCTTGTCGTTCCGCTCGCCGAGCAGCCCGAGCGCGCGCACGATGCCGCCCGCGACGGCGTCGCACGCGGTGATCCCGCCGAAGACGTTGACGAAGACGCTCCTGACCTGGGGGTCGTTGAGGATGATGTCCAGGCCGTCCGCCATGACCTCGGCGCTGGCGCCGCCGCCGATGTCGAGGAAGTTCGCGGGCCGGACGCCGCCGTGCGCCTCTCCCGCCCGGGCGACGACGTCGAGGGTGCTCATCACCAGGCCCGCTCCGTTGCCGATGACACCCACGGAGCCGTCGAGCTTGACGTAGTTCAGGCCACGCTCGACGGCCTTGGCCTCAAGGGGGTCCGTCGCGCTGTGGTCGACGTACCGCTCGTGCTCGTGATGGCGGAACGTCGCGTTGTCGTCGAGAGTGACCTTTCCGTCGAGGGCGATGATCGCGCCGTCGGTGGTCCGGACGAGGGGGTTGATCTCGACGAGGGTGGCGTCCTCCGCGGTGAACACGCCCCAGATCGTGACGATCACCGCGGCGACGGCGTCGGCGACCTCGGCCGGGAGGCCGGCGACGGCGACGATCTCGGCGGCCTTCGCGGCATCGATGCCCTCGAGAGCGTCCACCCGGACGCGGGCGAGGGCCTCCGGCCGTTCGACGGCGAGCCGCTCGATGTCCATCCCGCCCTCGCGGGAGGCCATGGCGAGGTACCCGCGGTTCGCGCGGTCGAGGAGGACCGAGAAGTAGTACTCCTCGGCGATCGAGGCTGCCTCGGCGACCATCACCGTGCGGACGGTGTGGCCGTTGATGTCGCTGCCGAGGATCGCGGCGGCGTGGGCCTCCGCCTCCTTCGGGGTACGGGCGAGCCTCACCCCACCGGCCTTGCCCCGGCCACCGGTCTTCACCTGGGCCTTGACGACGACGGTCCCACGAAGCGCCTGTGCCGCCGCCCGGGCCGCCTCCGGAGAGGTGGCGATCTCGGCGGGCAGTACCGGGACACCGTGCGCAGCGAACAGATCGCGTGCTTGGTATTCGAACAGATCCACGTGACCGTCCTCGACGTCGGGCGGGTTGTGAAACCACCCTAGCCGTGGCTGGGATATCCCTCACCCGGCGTAATCGTGCTCCAGGTCACGTCAACCGTCGTCCGTCCACCGAGCGGAGAGCCGCTCGCCGCGGGGATCGTGCGGCGAGCGGCGGGGAGCCGGAAGGTCAGACCTTCTGGCCGATGTTCTCCTTCGCCCAGTCGACGATCGCGCGCATGGACGTGCCGGGGCCGAAGATCTTGCGGACCCCCATCGCCTCCAGCTCGGTGACGTCGGCCTCGGGAATGATCCCGCCGCCGAACACGACGATGTCGGCGGAGTCCCGCTCGGCCAGGAGCTCAACGGTGCGCTTGAACAGGGTCAGGTGCGCCCCCGACAGGACCGACAGGCCGACGGCGTCGGCGTCCTCCTGGATCGCCGCCTCGACGATCTGCTCGGGTGTCTGGTGCAGGCCGGTGTAGACGACCTCCATCCCCGCGTCGCGCAGGGCGCGGGCTACCACCTTCGCACCTCGGTCGTGGCCGTCAAGGCCAGGCTTGGCGACGACGATGCGAACTGGTGACATGGTGCCTCCTCGGGCGACTGCCGGTGTATTGACGCCCCGCCCCGGAGCGTCGTCCGGCTCGGACCGTCAGGTCCGGGCGGGTCGAGACTAACCGACGGACGAGACGACCGGCCGGGACCCGCGGGCCCGCGGCCGGGACCTTGCCCGAAGCTACGGTGTGCCGTTCGACGTGTCACATCGACCGTTCACCGCATATCGGTCCCCCGATCCTATCGACGCCCTCTTCGGGGTTCCCGGCCGGGTCAGAGCCTGGTCACGGGGGCGTAGCGCAGGAGGAGCCGCTTCTCCTCCTGGTGGAACCTCACCTTCGCGACGGCACGGTCACCGGAGCCCTCCACCTCGACGACCGTCCCCAGCCCGAACGCGTCGTGGGTGACCCGGTCACCCGGCTCCAGGTGGACCACCTCCCGGGCGGCCGTCCGGCGGGCGCCGGACCGGTCCGCGAGCCTGGCGACACCCGGCGCCGACGACAGGGGGACCGAGGCCGCCTCCGCCCGACGCCACTCGAGGAGGCCGAGGGGGATCTCCCCCAGGAACCGGCTGGCCCCGTTGTAGCTCGGCTGCCCCCAGGCGCTCCGGACGTCGGCCCGCGACACGTACAGCCGTTCGCGGGCCCGGGTGATACCGACGTAGGCGAGCCGCCGCTCCTCGGCGAGCCCGACCGGGTCGGCCAGGGAACGCACGTGCGGGAACACCCCCTCCTCCAGGCCCGTCAGGAACACGACGGGGAACTCGAGCCCCTTCGCCGTGTGGAGGGTCATCAGCGTGACGACGCCCTCGTCGTCCGGGGGCACGGTGTCCGCACCGGCGACGGCCTCGGCGGGGACGTCGTCGGAGTCCGCGACGAGACTGACCTGTTCGAGGAAATCGGACAGCGAGCCCTCCGGGGTGCCCTCCTCGTACTCCTGCGCGACCCCGACGAGCTCGGCGAGGTTCTCGATCCTCGACTCGTCCTGAGGATCCTGGCTGGAGCGCAGCTCGGCGAGGTACCCGGTCTGTTCGAGCACCGCCTCCAGGACCGTCACCGGCCCCGAACCGCCGTCCACGAGCGTCCGGAGCTCCTCCAGGAGGGCGGTGAAGGCCCTGACGCAGGTCAGGGAGCGGGTCGCGATACCCGGGGCCTCGTCGGCCCGGTGGAGGGCCTCGGCGAACCCGATCCGCTCGCGCTCCGCCAGAGCGGCCACGCAGGCCTCCGCACGATCGCCGATACCCCGTTTGGGCACATTGAGGATCCGCCGGAGGTTGACCGTGTCGCTCGGGTTCGCGAGCACCCGGAGGTAGGCGAGCGCGTCCTTGACCTCACGCCGTTCGTAGAAACGGGTGCCTCCGACGACCTTGTACGGAAGCCCGGCCCGTACGAGCACCTCTTCCAGGGCCCGTGACTGCGCATTGGTGCGGTAGAAGATGGCGACGTCCCCGTAGCGGAGGCGGTCCTCACCGTTCGGACGGAGCTCGCCGTGCAGGCGCCGGATCTCCTCCGAGATGAACGAGGCCTCGTCGTGCTCGGTGTCGGCGACATACCCGACGATCTTTTCGCCGCCGCCGGCAGCGGTCCACAGACGCTTGGGACGGCGGTCCGGGTTGCGTTCGATCACGGCGTTGGCGGCGGTGAGGATCGTCTGGGTCGAGCGGTAGTTCTGTTCGAGGAGGATCGTCGTCGTGTCCGGGTAGTCGACCTCGAACTCGATGATGTTGCGGATCGTCGCCCCCCGGAAGGCGTAGATCGACTGATCGGCGTCACCGACGACGGTCAGTTCCGCCGGGGGGATGCCGGAGGGCACGCCCCGGGCCTCGCGCACGAGGCTTCCGTCGGCGGCCCGCAGCTCGGTCGTCGCGCCGGACTCCGTGACGGAGCCGCCGACCAGCTCCCTGACCAGCACGTACTGCGCATGGTTGGTGTCCTGGTACTCGTCGACGAGCACATGGCGGAACCTTCGCCGATAGTGCTCGGCGACCTGCGGGAACGCCTGGAGGATGTTGACGGTCGTCATGATCAGATCATCGAAGTCCATCGCGTTCGCCTCGCGCAGGCGCCGGGCGTAGGCGGTGTAGCACCGGGCGAGCATCCGTTCGGCGTGGGTGCCCTCGGCGGCCGTGGAAGCGTAGGTCTCCTCGTCGACCAGTTCGTTCTTGAGGTTCGACACCTGGACGCTGAAGACGCGCGGCGGGTACTTCTTGGGGTCGAGGTCGTTCTCGCGGCAGACCATGGCCATCAGGCGCTGCGCGTCGGCGGCGTCGTAGATCGAGAAGTTCGACCGGAGACCGACGTGCGGGGCCTCACGGCGGAGGATCCGCACGCAGGCGGAGTGGAACGTCGACACCCACATCCTGCTCGCCCGCGGTCCGATCAGGGCCTCGACCCGCTCCCGCATCTCGGCGGCGGCCTTGTTCGTGAAGGTGATGGCCAGCACCTGACTCGGCCAGACCCCCCGAGCCTCGAGCAGGTGGGCGATCCGGTGCGTGAGCACCCGCGTCTTGCCGGACCCCGCCCCCGCGACGAGCAGCAGCGGGGTGCCCTCGTGGACGACGGCTGCCCGCTGCTGCGGATTGAGCCCATCGAGCAGGGCCTCGACACTCTGGGCCGTACCGCCCGGTGGGGATGTCTCCCCCCGGTCGGTGCCGGTCCGGTCGGTGTCGGTCCGATCAGGGCCGGTCCGGTCAGGGCCGGGGACGGCGACGGGGGCGTCCGCGGCGTCCTGCGCCGGAACATCGGGCAACGGCAGATCATCGAACAAGGTGCTCATCGTCGGCCAGCCTACGGGCCTTCGCCGACAGCCTCCCCCCGTCCAGCAGGCTCCGGCCGACGACCCGATCACTCGGAGGGCATGAGGATCCACAGCACGGGGTAGATCACGACCTGACTGCCCGGAAGGATCATGAGCAGGATCACGAAGAGGATCCGGGCGAGCCCGGCACTCAGGCCGAAACGACGCCCGAGGCCCGCGCACACCCCACCGACCACACGATTACGTCTCGGCCGAACGAGTCCCTTGCTCCCGAAGGCCGACTGCACGCTGTTCATCCGGATTGCTCCCTCATCCTCGGCGGGGCGGTCCCCCGTCGTAGCCAACGACTCCATCATTCGTCGTGCCAACGACCACGGCACCCGGGGCGTGCCCTGAGACGCCCCTGACCCGACCCTGACCAGCGACTCAGCCGGGCGGGGTCAGGACCGGCGCCAGCCGGATCCCGAGGCGTACCGGTGCAGCCCGAGCGTGAACGCCGTCCACGCGAGAGCCGCGAAGATCCCGGTGATGAGCACGAGCGCCGCGGCGTCGGTGAGATCGGGCCTGTCGATCAGCCGTGCCGGAACGCTCGCGACGAACCCCGCGGGCACGACGGTGTAGAGCAGCATCTTGGTGGCGCCCTGGAAGATGTCGGCCGGGTACGAGGAGAGCACGAGGATCGCGTGCGTTCCCAGACCGGAGGACTCGCCGTCGCCCGTGACGAACACGGCACAGCCGATCAGGACGAGAAACGACGCCAGGAGCGCGGTGCTCAGCAGGACCCCAGCGACGAACACCGCGGCGCGGAGGGGCGTCGGACGCCCGACGGCGAGAAAGAGCACGACGCCGAAGACGGTGTCCCCGAGGTTGACGGTGTCCACCCGCGACACGAGAAGGTGCCGCAATGGGGAGACCGGCAGGGTGAGCACCTCGTCGAGGGCGCCCTCCCTGACCAGCACGGGAATCCGCCGGCAGTTCGCCAGGATCCCGAGCGCCAGCCCGCTGCCCGTGGTGAGGACGGCGAACAGCAGGAGAACCTTCTCGCTGTCCCACCCCCGCACCGAGGGGACCCTCGTGAAGAAGATCATCCAGAACAGGACCCAGATGAGATCGTTGGCGACCATAACGCTGATCTGCCACCAGAACGCCGCGCGGCGGGCGGTCGCGTCACGCATGGCCGCCCGCAGGACGGCGACAGTGCCCCTCAACCGCCGGTCACCTCCACGCGACGCTGCCCCGCGGCGAACACCGCGACAGCCAGGGCGACGGCGACGACGAGCCAGCCCGCCTGGACGACGAGGAGCTCCGGTGCCGGGTGCCCCGCGGCGAGGCGCGCCGGAACGTACGCCATCGCCATGAAGGGCAAACAGGATGCGACGGTGCGCAAGGAGTCCGGCAACACCTCCAGGGGCAGGAGCATGCCGCCGAGGACGAACACCAGTTTCTGGTAGAGGAACCAGGCCGCGCGGATGTCCCGCAGCCAGAACGACGCGGCCGCCGCCACATGCTGCATGATCACGTTGATCGTCACGGCGAGCGCGAACGCCGGGAGAACGAGCGCAACCATGGGGCCAAGACCGGGGGGTGGGCCCGCGATGGTCCAGGCGAGGGCCGTTCCTGGCACCAGCAGGACGCCGAGCAGGGTGAGACTGCGCCCGAGCACCGTGGCCAGGCGCACGCCGACGACCGACGCGGGGCGCAGCATCTCCGCCGTCACGACTCCCGTGGCGATCTCCTCACCGATCTCGTCGACGAGACGGACGGCGATCCCGCAGATCGCGGCCTCCGCCGCGAACGCGTACCAGGTGAGGGAGTCGGCGGAGTACCCGGCGACACTCCCCTGGTGTCCGGCGGCGGCGCGCCACAACGAGGAGAGCGTCACGGAGACCAGAAGGTAGAAGAACACCGCGACGACGAGCCCGCTCCGGTCTGCGATCATCCTCCTCGCCGCCATCCCCGCCGGGACGAGGAACCATCGGACACCTCCCGCCACCGCGTTCACCCCTGCCTCCCGACGCGGACCGGGTCCGTCGCGGGGAGTTCCACGGGCCCGGACGACCCCGTGGACGCGTCCTCGGGCGCTCCCGCGGACGACGCGGTGTAGACGCGGGCGATCACCTGTTCGAGCGGGGGGTCGACGACCGAGATGTCGCTGACCTCGCAGCGGTCGAGCACCGTGTCGAGGACGGCGCGGATCGAGACGCTCGCGGTGTCCACGGCCAGGCGCAGCACGGTGTCGTTGTGCTCGACGACCTCGACCCCGGGCAGGTCGATCGTGGGGGCAGGCCCGGCGAGCCCGACGTCGACGAGCTTGGTGGCGAGAAGGTCACGGCGCAGGGCCGCGACGGCACCGTCGTGGATCACCCGGCCGGCGTTGATGATGACGACCCGCTCGGCGACGTGCTCGATGTCGGCGACGTCGTGCGAGGTGAGGAAGACCGTGGTGCCGCACGTGCCGTTGAGGTGCACGAGCAGGTCACGCAGGCGCTGCTTGGCCAGGAGGTCGAGGCCGATCGTCGGCTCGTCGAGGAAGAGGATCTCGGGGTCGTGCAGCAGGCACGCCGCGAGTTCGCACCGCATGCGCTGGCCGAGAGACAGCTGGCGCACGGGGGCGTCGAAGAGCTCGGTCGCGCCGAGCAGTTCGCCGAGCTCGGCGACGCGGAGTCTCTCTTTCGCGGAACCGAGACCGTAGATCGCGGCGAGCATCGTGAACGACTGTCGCGCGGTCAGGTCGGGCCAGAGCTGCGACCGCTGGCCGAAGAGAGTGCCGATCCGGGCCGCGAGACGACGGCGCTCGCGCCAGGGCACCAGACCGAGGACCCGCGCCGATCCGGCCGTCGGACGGAGGATGCCGGTGAGGATCTTGATCGAGGTGGATTTTCCGGCGCCATTGGGACCGATGTACGCGACCCGTTCCCCCCGGGCGACGGACACCGTCAGATCGGAGACGGCCTCGACAGACCGGCCTGCCGCACCGAACCGCTTGGCCAGACCGGTCGCCCGTATCGCCTCTCCGCACTCACCGTCATCACTCATCTCCCCATCGTGCCGGGAGGGACGACGGGCGGGCCACGCTATTTCGTCGCGACCGCCGTCGCTACAGCAGACGGCGGTCGGCCGCCCAGCGGGTCAGCTCGTTCCGGTTGGAGAGCTGGAGTTTGCGCAGAACCGCCGAGACGTGCGTCTCCACCGTCTTGATCGAGATGAACAGCTCCTTGGCGACCTCCTTGTAGGCGTAGCCGCGGGCGATCAGCCGCATCACCTCACCTTCCCGGGTCGACAGGCGGTCGAGTTCCTCGTCGACCGTCGCGACCTCCCCCGCCCCCGTTCCGAAGGCGTCGAGCACGAAACCCGCGAGCCGGGGGGAGAAGACGGCGTCGCCCTCGGCGACCCGGTGGACGGCGGCGGCGAGGTCGGGGCCCGAGATCGTCTTGGTGACGTAGCCACGCGCCCCGGCCCGGATCACGGCGATCACGTCCTCGGCGGCATCGGAGACCGACAGAGCGAGGAAACGCACCGGAGTCGCGGTCCCCACAAGGTCGACGCTGCGTTCGAGCACGTCCCGGCCCCCCGGGCGGCGTCTGCCCCCGGGGAGGTGGACGTCGAGCAGGACGACGTCGGGACGCTGCCCGTGGACGACTCTCACGGCCTCCTCGACGTCCGCGGCCTCGCCGACGACCTCGATGGAGGCGTCGGCGGCGAGCTCGGCCCGCACCCCGCTCCGGAACATCATGTGGTCGTCGACGAGCACCACCCGGACGACACCGCCCGTCGACCTCGTCCCCGGACCGTTCCGGACGTCGCTCATGACAGGGCCTCCTCGGGCGTTCCATCGCTGACCGGCCCGGACGCCGTCCGGGGCAAGGGGAGGTCGAGCCGTACCTCGGTGCCGTCCGGATCGCTGCGGACCGTCGCCGAACCGGCGTGCCGTTCCATGCGACCGATGATCGACTCCCGGACCCCGAGCCTGTCCGGCGGGACCGACGCCGGATCGAATCCGGCCCCCCGGTCGCGGACGAAGGCCTCGATCGCGTCCGGTCCGACCTCGACGTACACGGACACGGGTGCCCCCGCGTGCCGCACGGCGTTCAGCATCGCCTCGCGGAGGGCGAACACCAGGGCCTGGACCCGCTCGTCGAGCGGCCCGTCACCGACGAGCACCAGGTCGACCGCGACGCCGTGCCGGTCCTCGACCTCCGCGGCCGCCGCCTTGACGACGCTCGCCACCGTCGCGTCCGCGGTCGGGCGGGGACCGTAGAGCCACTCCCTCAGGTCCCGTTCCTGGGAGCGGGCGAGGCGGGCGACGGACGTCGCGTCGTCCGCGTTGCGCTGGATGAGCGCGAGCGTCTGGAGCACCGAGTCGTGAAGGTGGGCTGCGATCTCCGCCCTCTCGGTCTCCCGGATGCGCGCGGCTCGTTCGGCGTCCAGGTCGCGCCAGAGGCGCAGGCCCCAGGGCGCGAGGACGAGACCGATCCCCGACAGCACGGCGAACGTGGCGGCGAGGACCCGCCCCGCCGACGCGAGGTCGGTCCCGCGGACGACGAGCAGCAGCACCCCGACGAGCACGATGACCAGTCCGCCGCCGACACGGAGCACGGCTCCCCGGGTCCCCACGCCGGCCCGGGCCACCCAGCGCGACCGTTCGACCTCGTCGAGCTGGCTGTACGCGAGGATCGTCCCGCCGATCACGACGAGGACGGGCAGCACGGCCGCCGGGCTGGGCGCCCAGCCGAGCCTCGCCCCGATCACCGACGCCCCGGCGAGCAGGAGGAGGACGCCGAGAGCGAGATCACCGAGGTGGCTGTCCCGGGCCCGGACGGCGGTGCCACCGGGTGCGAGCACCCCGGACGACGACACCGGGGCTCCCTCGACGCTCGGGATCAGGGCCCACAGCCAGGCGTAGAGGATCAGACCGGCGCCCGAGCCGAACGAGGCGACGATCAATCCGATGCGGACCGCCTTGATCGATATCCCGAGATGATCCGCCAGGCCTGTCGCCACGCCGGCGATCATCCGTCCCTCATGAGGACGCACGAGGGGTGGACGCGACAGCGCGATCTCCCCGAGGGGCGGAGGCGGGACGGGAACACTCACCCGGCCATCATGACCCGTCCGGGGGCGGCGCCGGATCAGGGTCCGTCCCCCTGGGGGACGCCCCTCACACTCAGGGTCCGCTCAGGGACGGCACCCGATGCCGGACGACGTGTGCCGCGGGCAGGGTGAACCCCATGAACACGCAGGCATCCGCCCCCTCCTCCGGCCCCGGGTCGACCGGCGGTCCCGGGATTCCTCCCGGAGAGTCCTTCTTCAGCCGCATCCGTGCGTTCGGCGTCGTCCGCCCCGACGAGGGGCGCTGGGCCGCCGGCGTGTGCGCGGGGATCGCCCGCCGGTGGGCGCTCGATCCGCTGCTCGTGCGCGGCCTCTTCTTCGTCACCGGCCTCGTGCTCGGCATCGGGGTCGGTCTCTACGGCCTGTTGTGGCTGCTTCTGCCGCACACGGACGGGCGCATCCACGCCCAGCAGGCCGCCCGGGGAATCGTCACGAGCGGTTTCGCCGGCGCGGTGGTCTGCCTGCTCGCCAACTTCCCGCTCGGTGGCCTGTGGGGCCGCTCCGGATCGTTCGGCGGCCTGGTGTTCCTCGCCCTCGTCGGCTTCGGCCTCTGGTGGATGAAGAAAGGCCGTCACAGCGGGTGGGGCGACGGCGGTACCGGCGGCGGTCCGGACGGCGGCGCCAGCGGCGGCTGGGGCGGCGGCTGGGGCGGAGGGTCCCCGGTTCCGGGCGCTCCCACTCCCGGCGGCATGCCGCAGGCGAAGACGCCGGGTGGCCCTGAGTCCGAGACCACTGTCGGCCAGAGCGGCACGTACCCCGACGACGAGGCCGCCGCAGGCGGGACGACGCCGATGAGCGGGGGGTACCCGTCCGCTCCCTTCGGCGGCACGGCGGTGGTCACGGTCCCCCGCCCGGTCGACGTCCGCAGGCCTCTCCGCCCGCTGACCCTCGCGACGTTGGGGATGTCGCTGCTCGCCGGAGGGGGGACGATCGCCTGGAACGGCGTGACGGACAGACTCGACGACCCGGGTCTGGTCGCCTCCGCGACAGCGCTCGGAGTGATCGGTGCCGGCGTCGTCATCGCCGGTCTGGCCGGACGCCGGGCCGGAGGGCTGGCGCCCGTCGCCGTCCTGCTGGCCGTCCTCGTGGGGGGCGGCACCGCCGCCGACAACACGCTGGACGGATTCCAGCGCGCCAGGTGGACCCCGGCCAGTGGCACGAGCATCCCGGCGAAGGGGTACCAGCTCGACAACGGCAAGGCGGTGCTCGACCTGAGGGAGGCGGGCCTGGCGACCGGGGCGACGGCCGCCTCACCTCGAAGGATCCCGGTCTCCGTAGGCGCCGGTGAGCTCGTGGTGATCGTTCCCGACACGACCCCGGTCCGCGTCATCGGTCACGTGGGTCTGGGCGGGATCAGCGACAGGACCGGTGCGACGAAGGACGACAAGGGAGGATCCGGTCTCGATCGGACGGTGACGCTGGGCGGCACCGAGCCCTCGATCGTGGTGGATGCCACGGTCGGCTTCGGCTACATCCTCGTCCGGTCACAGGACACGTCCGGCAAGGAGCGGCAGTCATGAACGACGACACCACCAAGACCCCCGGCACGGCCTCGGACTCCTTGACCGCCGTCCCGAGCGCCCCGGTCCTCCCCCCGCGGTACACGCTCGCCGACGACCAGACCGACGACCAGGCCGACGACGGAACCGGCGGCGGGCCGGCGAGCCTCGGTCCGGTGCCCGGCGCCACCACCCCGCCGTCAGGGCCCGCCGTCCCGAAGCGGGTACGGCCCGGGATCCGGGTGCGGACCGTGGTGCTCGGGCTGGTGGTCCTCGCCATCAGCGCCACGTCGCTGGTCAGTGAGCTCACCGGCATCCGGGTGAACGGCGGGGCCGTGGCCCTCACCCTCCTGATCGGAGCCGGTGCCGCCCTCGTCTGCGGAGGCCTGGCCACCGCCCTCAAGGAGACCCGGCGAGGGCGTCAGGTCGCCAACCGGGCGTAGTCAACCGGTCGTAGGAAGCGAGCACCCGGTCGGCGGTGAGGAAACGCCCGCCCGACCGGAGCTCACGGGCCGCGAGACCGTCGAACGTCGCCAGGACGTGTTCCAGGTCCTCCCGGCCCAACCCGAACAGAACGGCGTGGACGGCGTCGAGATCGGCCCGCGCGCGGGCCCGGGCGTCCGGGGTGACGCCGTCCGGCACCGAGGCCCCGGCGTACCCCAGTTCGGCCGCGAACCCGGCCAGGCCGTCGTCCCAGACATGGGCGACGGCCAACCGGCGCAGGACCCACTCGGCGATCGTCTCGCCGTCGCTCCACGGAGCGGGGACGTCGTAGGCGGACGGCGGCGGCAGCGGCACTTGCTCGATCTTGAAGAAGTTCAGGTTGGCCCCGGCGTGTTTCTGCCGCACGAGGTGGTCGACCGGTATCGAGGACAACGCCGCGAGCAGCAGGGGCAGCCGGGGGGCGGACAGCAGGGGCAACGAGTTGCCGACAGCCGTCACGGGGAGGGCTGTCGGCACGAGGGTGCGCGGGGAGTCGACGGTCGTGACGTTCCGGTACCCGGCCAGCCAGCCCCGGGCCGCCAGGTCGCCGTACCGGTCCCGAACGAGATCCTCGGGCACCCAGTACCGGGGCTCCGCCTTCCGGCCTCCACGGTGGTCGAGAAGACCGGCGTGCTTGGCCTCCCACAACGGCATCAGCCCCGGACCGGGCGCGGTGGTGAAGAAGCGGGCGTCCCGGGTCATGTGCAGGGGGGTGACGAGGCGCAGCCCCCAGGGGTCGTCGAGCACCTCGCCGAGAGGTGACCGGCGCTTGAGCACGGGATGGTGGCGATGGGCCCGGCTGACGATCCGGGTGTCCCGCAGGCCGCCGAACAGGGGGGCCGTCGTGCTGTTCGGGTTGACCAGGCGCAGGAGCTCGCCGTCGAGGCGCCAGGCCCGGTGACGGGGGACGCTGGCGGCGTCCTCGACACCGACGCAGACCTCGGCGGTCCGCCCGGGACGGGTGACGTGCGGCCCCGCCCCGAGCACGGCGACGGCGACCCCCACCCTCCGGCTCACCCCCTCGAAGATGGGCGCCGGAGGGTCGAGCAGGTGCAGCCGTTCGAGGGCCCCGGCGTCCAGGAGGGCCCGGAGCAGGGCGGACGACGAGCGGTCCGACGCGATCCCGGCGGGCACGATCAACGCGGCCCGGCCGGCGGGAGCCAGCAGGCGCCAGCAGGTCTCGACGAACGGCAGGTAGGCGTTGAGTTCCCCCGATCCGGTCAACGGATGCCTCCCGGCGTTCCGTAACGACCGGGCCCCGGCCGCGCGGGCCTCGCGCAGCTGAGGCGGAGGCTCCCCCGCCCAGTCCTTCCGGGTGACCTTCAGCCGCTCCCACGGGGGGTTGGCCAGGACGACGTCGAACCCGCCCTTCCAGCCGGTCACCGGTTCGGCGGGGGCACCCGGCCGGTCGAGCACTCCGGGGAACGTCTCGTGCCAGCTCAGCCCCTCGCCGGGGCAGGACGGCGACGGTCCCATCAGCGCGTCGCCGACGACGACGCGCCGTTCCAGGGCGGCGATGGTCGCCGGGCCGCAGCGCACCCCGGCCTCCCGGGCCCGCGTGACGAGCACCGCCCGGCAGATCGCGACGGCGACGGGGTCGGCGTCCACGCCGTGCAGGGTCTCGAACGCGGCCCGGGGCGGGACGCCGAGCGCGAGCAGCCGGTCGAACGCCGCCTCCAGGAGGGCACCGGCCCCGCAGGCGGGATCGACGACCGCCGGCTTCTGGCCACGCCTGCCCGGGGACCTCCTGCCGCCCGGGGGGCGTCTGCCACCCGGGGGCCGTCTGCCACCCGGGGGCCAGGCGTCGTCCGGCAGCGCGTGCGCCGCGAGGACCGAGGCGAGGGCGGGCGGGGTCGCGAACGAACCCCGTCGCCGGCGCTCGGCGACGCCGACCCTCACCAGGGTGAGGCCTTCGGGTGTCTCGGCCGGAACCGCCAGCAGGAGGCCCCCGAACCCGGCGGCGAGAGCACGGACCCGCCGGGCGTCGCCCCGGCGGAGGGCCTCGGTGACCGCGAGGACGACGGCCGCGTCCCGCCAGGCATGGGGATCGCCCTCCCTCAGCCCCTCCAGATCCGGATGCGCGGCCGCCAGCAGGACGATCCGGTCCGTCTCGAAGGCCGCCGGCGGTGCGGACGAGGACATGGCCCGACCGTACCGTCCCGGTGGTACCGGAGATATCCACTCGTCAACGCGGGATCACTCCCACTCGATGGTGCCCGGGGGTTTGCTCGTCACGTCGAGGACGACGCGGTTGACCTCGGGGACCTCGTTCGTGATCCTCGTCGAGATGCGGGCGAGGACGTCGTAGGGCAACCGGGTCCAGTCGGCGGTCATCGCGTCCTCGCTGGACACCGGCCGGAGCACGATGGGGTGCCCGTAGGTGCGGCCGTCCCCCTGCACCCCCACGGACCGGATGTCGGCGAGCAGCACGACCGGGCACTGCCAGATCTCGTCGTCCAGGCCCGCGGCGGTCAGTTCGGTGCGGGCGATCAGGTCGGCGGCGCGGAGGGTGTCGAGCCGGTCGCGGGTGACCTCACCGATGATCCTGATCCCGAGCCCCGGCCCGGGGAACGGCTGGCGGCCGACGATCGCCTCCGGGAGGCCGAGGAGCCGCCCGACGGCCCGGACCTCGTCCTTGAACAGGGTGCGCAGCGGCTCGACCAGCTCGAACTGAAGATCGTCCGGCAGGCCCCCGACGTTGTGGTGGCTCTTGATGTTGGCCGTGCCCTCGCCGCCACCGGACTCGACGACGTCCGGGTAGAGGGTGCCCTGCACGAGGAAGCGGACCTCGTCACCGTGGGCCCCGGCGTCCGCGACGACCTCACGGGCGGCGTCCTCGAAGACGCGGATGAACTCGCGGCCGATCGCCTTGCGCTTCGCCTCGGGATCGGTGAGCCCGGCGAGGGCGCGGAGGAAACGGTCCTCCGCGTCGACGACGGTCAGCCGGACGCCGGTCGCGGCGACGAAGTCGCGCTCGACCTGTTCGGCCTCCCCGGCCCGCAACAGGCCGTGATCGACGAACACGCAGGTGAGCTGGTCGCCGACGGCCCGCTGGACGAGGGCCGCCGCCACCGACGAGTCGACCCCGCCCGACAGGGCGCAGATGACCCGCCCGTCGCCGATCTGGGCGCGGATCCGGGCGACCTGCTCCTCGACGACGTTGCCGGTCGTCCAGTCCTGGGCGATCCCGGCGCCCTTGGTCAGGAAGTTGACGAGTACCTGCTGGCCGTGGGCGGAGTGCTTGACCTCGGGATGCCACTGGACGCCGAAGAGGCGCCGGGAGCCGTCCTCGAAGGCGGCGACCGGGGCGGCGTCGGTACTCGCCGTCACCGCGAAACCGGGGGGCGCGGCGACGACGGAATCGCCGTGGGACATCCAGACCGGCTGCTCGCCCGGTTGCCCGGCGAGGAGGGTCGACCGTTCGGGCCGGGTGCGAAGGCCTGTGGCGCCGTACTCGCGCAGGCCGGTCCGCGCGACCTCGCCACCGAGCGCCCGGGCCATCGCCTGGAAGCCGTAGCAGATGCCGAGGACGGGAACGCCCGCCTCGAACAGGGCGGGGTCGATCTGGGGGGCGCCGTCCGCGTAGACGCTCGCCGGACCGCCGGAGAGGATCATTCCGGAGGGGTTGCGGGCGAGCATGCCGTCGAGGCTCGTCGTGTGGGGGACGATCTCGCTGTAGACCCCGGCCTCACGCACCCTGCGGGCGATGAGCTGCGCGTACTGCGCTCCGAAGTCGACGACGAGCACCGGGCGGTGGGCCTGCCCGGCCAGACGCTCGGCGTCCCGGGGAGCGGGCTCGGGTGGAAGGGAAGACTCCTCGATCACTCCGGCGAGCCTACCGGGTCGGCCGGGTGCGGTGCGGTGCGGTCAGGCTTGACTCGTCGTGCTGCTGGAGTCGTCGAGGCGGCGGAACAGGCTCGCCCCCGCGGCCTCGGCCACGGAGGACGCCCCGCGCAGCCAGGCGGAGAAGTCCAGCACCTCGTCGGCGGTGATCGCAGGCCCGGGGTGACGCTCCAGCGCCTCCGCCGGCACGACGACGCGCTCCGCGACGACCCCGCCCATCGTCAGCAGGCGGACCACCTCGTCCCCCGCCGGTTTCCGCACCCCCTCACCGCAGCGGGTGCAGGTGAACCCGTAGAACGACCGCTCCGCAAGGGGATGCACCACGAGACGCACCTGGTCCCGGGAGAGCTCGACGTCGCCACAGCTGGGGCACGTCGCCTTGATGATCGTCATGTTTGTTCCCTGGCTCGCTCGTCATGTCCGGTTTCGAGGTTGGTCGGCGCCGACAGAACCCTCCTTGAGTGCGGCGATCAGCGGGTGGGCCATCCGGGGCACGGATTCCCCCGGACGCCCACGACGTCATCACACAAAGTGCCCTCGCGGATACTCTTCGTAAGCGTGATTGTGCGCCACCAGTTGCCGTGCACCCATGACCGCATCGCCGATTCCGCCGAACGGACCAGCGGTGTCGGCCTTGTGGCGGACCGGCTGTGACCTTCCGGGGTGTCAGTTCCCCCGGCGGTTGAGGAGCGTCTGCACCACCTCGGCGAACTCCCCCTCGACCCGGACCGACACCTCGCCCGGTTTCTCGATCTCGGTGAGCTGCTGGAGTTCTCCCCCGCCCGGCGCACGCCAGTAGATGTGAGGGCTGACTCCCCCGACGCCGTCCGAGAAACCGTCGATCGTGAAACGGGTCATGCCTTCGAGGGCACCGACCAGAGAGGCGTCGACGAGGCGGTGGAAGGCCAGCTGGTGCCGGTTCGGGACGCTGACGAGGACGCCGTGCGGTGACACAGGGTCGCCCGTCGCCCGGCGCAGCACGTCGTCGAGGATCAACAGGCGGCTCGCCGTGTAGACCGAGTCACCGAGAAGGACCCCGAACCGGGCCGATCCGGGCGCGTCCAGCCAGTGGATCTCCCCGAAGGGCTCGGTGAGCAGGTTCTCGACCCCGGCCGCCCGCAGGCGGTCCGCACCGACGCGCTCGACCTCGGTGTCGGTGAGATACGCGACGGCGTCGGGACTGTCACACGCGAGCAGTTCGATGAGATCACCGCCGACCCGGCGCCGGTAGCGGAACCCGGACACCGACGGCAGCGTGCTCTCGCCGCACACCCTGATGAACGCCCGGGAGAGCAGGCTCTCCACGCTCAGGTCCGCGGGCGACGGCTCCGCGTTGATCCGGGCGAGCTTCGCCACGTGGGCCCGGACGACGCCGGGCCAGGCACGTTCCCCGCCCGGCGTGTTGTGGCAGGTCGCGAAGAGGTTGTGGAGACCGAAGTGCCAGCCGTCGGCGGCGGCGAGGTGACCGGGGTGGATCTCGCTCTCGATCCCCTCCTCGGCGAACATCTCCCGGACCATCGCCCGCAGCCGGGCGGCCTCGCCCACCGTGAGGAACGGGAACGTCTCATCCGGTTCGCCGTCCCTCGGCGAGGGAGCGCCACGGCGGCGGCGACGCCGGAAGATACCCATGATCTGCTCCCGTCGATCCCCCGAACCGACCGGGCCGACGAGACGGGCAGCCGCCGCGAAGAACGACTGCCACGAGGCGCAGATGCCACGAGGCCCGGGTATGCGTCCAGCTTTGTACGTCCAGCGGGAGGCTAGCGGTGGTGCGGCCGGGGAGCCAGCCGGGTGGGCCGGTTATCCCGCGGATCCGTGGACCCGCCGTCCCACGGTGACGACCGGCCCGCCGCACCGTGTCAGGAGTGCCGGTACGGAGAGACAACGACCTGCACGCGCTGGAGTTCCTTGAGATCGGAGTACCCCGTGGTCGCCATCGCCCGCCGCAACGCCCCGACGAGGTTCATCGTGCCGTCGGCGGCGCGGCCGGGCCCCAGGAGGATCTCCTCCAGGGTGCCGATCGCCCCGACGTGCACGCGCTCCCCCCGGGGAACCTGGGGGTGGTAGGCCTCCGGACCCCAGTGGTAGCCGCGGCCGGGTGCCTCCGAGGCACGGGCGAGAGCCGTCCCGAGCATGACGGCGTCGGCACCGCACGCCATCGCCTTGACCATGTCGCCCGAACGGCCCATGCCGCCGTCCGCGATCACGTGGACGTACCGGCCGCCCGACTCGTCCATGTAGTCGCGCCGGGCCGCGGCGACGTCGGCGACCGCGGTGGCCATCGGCGCGTGGATACCGAGCGTCGTCCGTGTCGTGTGGGTCGCGCCCCCTCCGAAGCCGACGAGGACGCCCGCGGCGCCCGTCCGCATCAGGTGCAAGGCGGCGGTGTACGTCGCGCAGCCGCCCACGATCACCGGGACGTCGAGTTCGTAGATGAAACGCTTGAGGTTCAGCGGCTCGGCCCGGCCCGACACGTGCTCGGCCGAGACCGTCGTGCCCCGGATGACGAAGAGGTCGACCCCGGCGTCCACGACGGTCTTCCAGAACTGCTGCGTGCGCTGGGGGGTCAGGGCCCCCGCCACGGTGACGCCGCCGTCCCGGATCTCCCTGACCCGCTCGGCGATCAGATCAGGGTTGATCTCGGCGCTGTAGATCTCCTGCAGCCGGCGGGTCGCCGTCCGCGGATCGAGGGTCGCGATCTCGGCGAGCAGGGGCTCGGGGTTCTCGTACCGGGTCCAGAGACCCTCCAGGTCGAGGACGCCGAGGCCACCGAGCCGCCCCAGGGCGATCGCCTGCGCGGGTGAGGTGACCGAGTCCATCGGCGCGGCGACCACCGGCAGCCCGAAACGGTAGGCATCGATCTGCCACGCGACGCTCACCTCCTCCGGATCGCGGGTGCGCCTGCTCGGCACGATCGCGATGTCGTCGAAGGTGTAGGCCCGCCGACCGCGCTTGCCGCGACCGATCTCGATCTCATTCACGCAGGCCAGGCTATCGGGAACCGTCACGAACGGACGGACCCCTACCCGGCGTGGATGACGATCTTCCACCCGGTGCCCGCGCCGTAGGTCGCCTCGAACCCGACGCCGTCCACCGTGCCGTCGATGTGCTCGCCGCTCGGGAAGTCCTTCGCCGCCCACACGAGCGGCGCCAGCGTGTCGGTGACATAACCCCCGCACCCGGCGCAGCAACGGTTCCAGCCGTCGATGTAGCCGGTACGGACCAGGATCTCCCCCGAGGCCCGGGATGACGGCGCGGCAACGGTGAAGGGCCTGGCCGACGCGGCGGCCGCCCACAGGGCGGCGAGGTCACCGGTGAACCTCGCCCCGGCGCGCGCGCCGTTCGCGAGGCAGGCGAGGACCATCGTCATCCCCTCCGTCCCCCTGGCGACGACCGTCGTCCCGTCCGCCCCTGGACTGACCGACAGAAGACCCTGGTAGGCGGCCCGCCGGGACACCAGTTCGCTGTAGACGAGCAGAGACCGGCGCAGCAAGTCGTCGCCCGTCCCGGCGGGCAGGGCCTTCGCGACGTCGTCCAGCGTGATCGCGACGATCGCGGCGCGCGTCGCGCGGCGAAGGCGTATCCCGGAGGCGGAGGTGTCCTTGTTCACGAGGGAGGCGACGGCGACGAGCCGGGCATCCGCCCGCTCGACCCTCTTCAGGTACTCCCGCAGGCCGTCGAGGGCGGAGGGCAGAATCGCCGCCGTCGCGGTACCCCGCACCGTCCGGACGCCGGTCGCCACGAGGGCGGGAGCCGGGTCGACGACGGTCGACGTACCCCGGACCGTCCCGAGGGCCGAACTCGTCGGCTGCGTGCCCGTCACCTGCGTGCCCGTCGGCTGCGTGCCCCCCTCACCTCCGCAGGAGGAGAGCATCGGCGCGACCAGCGCCATCACGACCACCGTCGCCGCGCGGAACGTCACCGATCCCCGCAAACCCACCGATCCCCACGAACCCACTGATCCCCACATGTCCGGCCCCCTTCTGGGACCCACCCCGGAGACCGGGGCGGCAGGGCCCGCACGGGTCCCACACCGTGCACGCCTCAGGTGAGCCGGACGTTGCACCCCGGGACGGACCAGGACGACGGGACCTCAGCGAGCGGTGTAGTTCGGGGCCTCGACGGTGATCTGGACGTCGTGGGGGTGGCTCTCCTTGAGCCCTGCCGCGGTGATCCGGACGAACCGGCCCTTGGCCTGGAGCTCGGCGACGTTCCTGGCCCCCACGTAGAACATCGACTGCCGGAGCCCTCCGACGAGCTGGTACGCGACGGCACCGAGCGGCCCCCGGAACGGGACCATCCCCTCGATCCCCTCGGGCACGAAGTTCTCGTCGGAGACGTCGCCCTGGAAGTAGCGGTCCTTGGAGTACGACCGGCCCTTCCCCCGCGACTGGGCGGCCCCGAGCGACCCCATCCCCCGGTAACTCTTGTACTGCTTGCCGTTGACCAGGACGAGTTCCCCGGGGCTCTCCTCGCAGCCCGCGAGCAACGACCCGAGCATGACGACGTCCGCACCGGCGACCAGGGCCTTGGCGATGTCCCCCGAATACTGCAGACCGCCGTCCCCGATCACCGGGACGCCGGCGGCACGGGCGGCGGCTGCCGCCTCGTGGATCGCGGTGATCTGCGGGACACCGACCCCGGCGACGACGCGTGTCGTGCAGATCGAGCCCGGGCCGACACCGACCTTGACGCCGTCGGCGCCGGCGTCGACGAGCGCCTGCGCGCCCTCGCGCGTCGCGACGTTGCCGCCGACGACGTCGACGTGCGCCGTCAGCGGATCGGCCTTGAGACGGCGGATCATCTCCAGGACACCGCGCGCGTGCCCGTTGGCGGTGTCGACGAACAGGACGTCGGCACCGGCCTCGACCAGGGTGAGCGCCCGCTTCCAGGCGTCCTCGAAGAAACCGATCGCCGCCCCGACGCACAGGCGCCCGGAGGAGTCCTTGGTCGAGTAGGGGTACTGCTCGCTCTTGGTGAAGTCCTTCACCGTGATCAGGCCGCGCAGCCGCCCCTGGTCGTCGACCAAGGGGAGCTTCTCGACCTTGTGGAGGGCGAGCAACCCCATCGCGTCGTCCGCGGAGATTCCGACGCGGCCGGTGACCAGGGGCATCCGGGTCATGACCTCGGCGACGCGCCGCGTCATGTCCGTCTCGAAGCGGAGGTCGCGGTTGGTGACGATCCCGACGAGGCGTTCGTCGGCGTCCACGACGGGAAGCCCCGAGATGCGGTAGCGGCCGCAGGCGTCGTCGACCTCGGCGAGGCTGGCGTCGGGGGTCGTCGTGACCGGGTGGGTCACCATGCCCGCCTCGGAGCGCTTGACCAGGTCGACCTGCTGCGCCTGCTCCTCGATCGACAGGTTGCGGTGCAGGACGCCGAGACCGCCCTGACGGGCCATGGCGATCGCCATCCGGGCCTCGGTCACCGTATCCATCGCCGCGGACAGCAGGGGAATCCGGACGCTGATGTTCCGCGACAGACGCGACGTCGTGTCGGCCTCGCTCGGGTTGACGTCGGTCTCGCCGGGTAGCAGCAGGACGTCGTCATAGGTGAGCCCGAACGGGGCGAACGTGTCCTGCTGGCTGAAGGGATCACTCACGGCGGGCCTTGCCCTCCCACTGTCACGACGCCCAGCGGTGTGCGGGACTCTTCCCCCTGATGTTAGTGGTCCTCGCCGGCACCGATCGCCAAGGACGACGCCCCGGCGTCCTGACCTGGTGCCGACGACGGGACGGGATCGTCCGCCGCGGACGACGTCGCCGTTGCCGGGTCGGACGTCGGGGCCGGTGGAGGTTCCTCCGGGGCCGAGGTCGGCACGGGCACGGCGGGGACGATGGGCGGGCGGGACACTCCCCCGGAGGACTGCGACGGGGGCGTGACGGACGCCGTCGGCGTCGGGGTGAGCCCGGGCGTGGGAGACGACGGAAGCGGCACGTCGGCGCTCTGGTGGCCCGATCCGCCACTCGTCGGGGATCCGCTGGGCGTCGGCGACCCGCTGCCGGACGCCGACCCCCCGGGTGACGTCGGCCCGCTGGGCGTGTCCGAGTCGTTCGGCCCGCCGGGCGGTGTGACCACCGGCCCCGAATCCGTCGAGGACGAGTGTGGTGTCCGGTGCGGCTTCCCCGGCGGCTTCCCCTCTGACTTCCCGGAGGACTTGCCCGAGGACTTGCCCGAGGACTTGCCCGAGGACTTGCCCGAGGACGGGGACGACGTGTCCGACGACGCCACGGCCGGGGCGGACATCTCCTCGCGGATCCGCCCGCCGTCGCCGGTTGCACGGGCGGAGGGACGTCCGTCCGTGGTGAGGGAGGCGGCCTTTCTGGCGGCGACCCGCCGCACCTCGTCCTCGACCTCGGCGATCGCGGCGGTGAGGTCCGCCCGTTTGCCGTGCCGCGACGTTCCGAGTTTCCTCAGCTCGGCGCGGAGACCGCGCAACAGTTCCTCGGCCTCCCGGGTACGTCCTGCCCGGAGCTCCGCGCGAGCGTTCTCGATCTTGCCTGCGAGACGCCTGTCGACCGAGGCCGTCGGGCCGTTCCCTGTCAGTTGCTGGACGGCGTACGTCAGCCCGGTGAGGGGGTTGGCGGTGCTGTCACCGCTGGCGACGGCGGACATGCTGCCTGCGACGAGAACGAGGGCCGCCGCGGCGACGAGACCGAACCGCGACCGTATCCGCAGCACGCGAAGCCCGCCGTCCGCTGGGGTACCGCGGTGGGCACGGCGTCCCCGAAGGGCCGGGGGCGACACGGACGCGTCCGTCGCCGGCTGCCTGGGCGGGCGGACGGACGGCTTCGTGAGCGACGCCGTGAGCGGCTCTCTCGGCGGACGGACCGGTGAGAAGACCAGGGGCGACAGCGAAGACCTCGAACCACCCGTGACGCCGGGGAGCCGGAGCCCGGCGGACGGCGTCCACCGGCAGATCCGCAGGCTGCCGGATCTCCGGGCCGCGGGCACACGGTCCGGCGCCGTGCGGGGGGAGACGACGGCGGCGAGCGCCTGACGGGTGACGACGACGGGGACCGGGCACTGGTCGACGTCGTCCGCGAGGGCCGCGAAGGCCGCGGCGAGGGGATCGTCGAGGTCGCCGGGGGACGGTGTCCGGGACCCCAGCCGGTCGAGCAACGCATCGGTCCCGGTGAGGTCGTCGCCGACGGCGCGACCGCCCGGGAGGTCGGCGGAGCGGCGGCCGGTCATGCCCGCTCCGTGGCGGGATTCGTCGCCAGCAGCCTCAGGCGCTGGACGGCCCGGTGCTGGGCCACCCGGACGGCGCCCGCGCTCATGCCGAGGGCCCGGCCCGTCTCCTCGGCGGACATGCCGACGGCGACACGGAGCACGACGAGTTCCCGCAGGGTCTCGGGCAGGCGGTCGAGAAGAGTCCGGGCCTCCCGGGCGTCGGACGCGCGGATCGCGAGCGTCTCGGGGCCGTCGGAGAGGTCGATGACGTCGGGGATCTCGGCTTGGGGCTGCGCGGTGCGGTACACCGACCTCTGGACGTCGGCGACCTTGTTCGCCGCGACCCGGTAGACGAAGGCCTCGAAGGGTTTGCCCTCGTCACGGTACCGGGGCAGAGCTGACAGCACGGCGATACAGACCTCCTGCGCCACGTCGTCCGCGGCGTAGTCGACGCCGGGGAAGCGCGACAGCCTGGCCCGGCAGTAGCGATGGACCAGGCGGTGCACCGCCCCGATCAGGTCTTCCGTTGCGCGGCGGTCACCGCCGATCGCGCGGGTCGCCAGATCCTGGATGCTCTCGGTGGAACCGCCGTCCGGCTGTGTCATCGTGGGACGCGACGGTCGTGTTACGCCCGCCCCCGCTGCGTCTTTCCCCCGCGACGCCACCGCCGGTTACCGGACCAGACCCCATCGGAAACCGACGGCGACGGCCTGCGCACGGTCTGCGGCCCCGAGTTTGCGGAACAACCGGCGGGCGTGGGTCTTCACGGTGTCCTCGGAGAGGAACAGCTCCTTGCCGATCTCGGAGTTGCTCCGCCCCCGGCTCATGCCGGTGAGCACCTGCATCTCGCGCTCGGTCAGGGTCGGTGCGGGAGCGTTGCCTTCCGCCACCCGCGGGGCGGGTGCGGAGCGCCGCCACGCCGCGTCGGACAGGGCGTGGACCACCGTGGCTGCCATCTCCTCCCGGGTCGCGTCCTTCACAAGATACCCGCGGGCGCCACCGGCGACCGCGCGCGCAACACCCTCGGCATCTTCGGCCACCGTCACCATGATCACAATGGCCTCGGGGTGTCGGGACAGCAAGCGACGTGTCGCTTCCACCCCGCCGATACCGGGCATGCGCACGTCCATCAGGACGAGGGACGGCCGTTCGACCGGCCAGCGGGCGAGCGCCTCCTCTCCGGAGGACGCGTCGACGACCCGCGTGATGCCAGGAACCGAGGCGAGCACCCGGTGCAGGTTCTCGCGTACCAGCGCCGAGTCGTCGCAGACCAGGACCGTCGCCACCGGGTACACCTCATCTCCGCCACGTCGGGTTCGGGCCCGCCCCGTCGCCATCCCCTTCCGTGAGGATGGCCCGACATCCCCATATCTCGTCAGGGCCCTTCGGGAACCTGAGGAGTACGTGCCCGCCGGTTGAGGTGTTACGCCGGTCGGGCGATCATGCGGAGGCGCGGTAAGCAAAGGTTTCGCGACGATCCGGGAGCGATCGGTGGGTTCGCCGCGACCGGCGACATCCGACGAGTTCCGTCAGGGCCCTCCGCGCCCGGCCGGAACCGCCGTCAGCCACCGGACGACGGGCCACCGGACGACGGGCCACCGAACGACGGGCCACCGACGAGAGCGAGGACCTCGGCGACAGCCTCCTGGAGAGAACCGGTGCGGACGGCGGCCCCCGGCAGCTCGGCCCCCTCCCATCCCGGGCCACCGACCAGGACGCGCGGGGCCGGCCGCTGCCGGGGCAGTTCCCGGAGCACGGAGGCGTCGGCGACCGGCAGCTGGGCGTAGAGGAGGACGGCTGCGGGCCCGGTCCGCCGCACCGCCCGCACGAGGGAGGCGTCGGGGAGTCCCGCTCCGAGGAGGCGGCATCCCACCTCGGACTCCGCGAGAGCCGCCGCCAGGGCGTGCAACGGCAGCGCGTGGTAGTCGCCCTCGACGCAGGCGAGCAGCACCGGCCGCACGTTGCGGGGCCGGTAGAGCATCGCGGTGACGCCGCGGAGGACACCGAGCGCCGTCTCGGAGAAGGCGTGCTCGACGTCGATGCCGTCCCCCGTCGCGTGCCAGCGGTCCCCGAGACCGCGCAGCACCGGAACCATCATGGTGTTCCAGGCACCGATCACCCCGTAGGCCCCCACCGCGTCACGGAGCAGACGACCGAGCTCGTAGGTGTCGAGGGAGGTCGCGGCCCTCGCCAGGCCACGGGCCCGCGGAGCGGCGTCCGGCAGAAAGGCCTGACGGGAGGCCGCACGGATCTCCCGCTCCGGCACGCGCCCGGCGGCCGCCGGACCGGGCCGGACAGTCTCCGCCCCCGACCGGCCCAGCGCCGAGGCGATCACCTCGACGAGCACCTCATGGAGGTCATCGTCGAGGACGTCGCCCGGCTCGAAGGCCCGGGGACGGACGGACGCCGAGCCCGTCGCGGGTGACTCGGGTGACGCGGCGACCCCGGGAACAAGCGGCTGGATCAGGTGGCGGGCCGCGAGCGGTGACATCGGCCAGACGGCGCGTCCGGCACCCTCCGGCAGCCGCGGCGACCGCCCGGCGGGCGTTTCGGCGGGCGCTACGGGGGGCGTTTCGGCGGGACCCGCGGCGACAGCCTCCGTGTCCGGTTCGGGACCGGGCTCGGGATCCGCGGGCAGGAGAAGCTTCGGGTCCGGTGCCGGCACGGGACCCAGGCCCGGATCCAGGGCCGAGAGGGTGCCGAGGGCGATCTGTGCGGCCTCCGCCGGGGAGACGCCCTCCATGACGAGGCCGCGCATCACCGCGAGACGGTTGACGTCGTCGGGGCTGTAGCGGCGGTGGGAGCCCGCGATGTGCGACGAAGGTCCGAGACCGTAGCGCCGGTCCCACGTTCGCAAGGTGGAGGGAGCGACCCCGAGCCAGCGGGCCACGGCGGAGACGGTGAGCATGGCATGCGGCGTGGTGCTGCTGTCGTGCTCCCACTTCCTGACCATGGGCTCGATTGTGGGCCCCCCACGGTGCGGACTGCCACCGGAACCCGGGATCAAAACCGTGCCGCACCACGTTCATCGAACGTACGCACCGCCACAGGCGGCTCGGAAAGCATCGCGCCGAGTCGGTTAGTGACGCGCTGACCAGCAATGACGCGTTTCATCCGGACCAGATCCGGGCATGAACAACTTTCGAAGCGAAGTACTTGAACAAGGTGTGAACCGGTTGCTAGTGTCGTCGACGTCAGGTGAGGTCAAGGTGGCAATGCGGAGGTGGACAGCAATGGCGGAGATCTCGCGTCTTCCCGGACCCGTCGCTGATCTGTGGGAGTGGCAACTGGAGGGATCCTGCCGCGAGGCCGACCCTGAGCTCTTCTTCCACCCCGAGGGCGAACGAGGTCCGGCACGACGGAACCGCGACGCCGCCGCCAAGGAGATCTGCGCCTCGTGCCCCGTCCTGCGCCAGTGCCGTGAGCACGCGCTCGTCGTCCGGGAGCCGTACGGCGTCTGGGGCGGCCTCACCGAGGACGACCGCGAGTCTGTCCACAACGTCAACCGCCGGAGGGGCGCCGTCGTGGCGAGCTGATCCCCAGAGCCGTTCCTTCGCCACCCTGAACGAGACGTGCGGAGCCGCTGTCGTCGACACGACAGCGGCTCCGCACGTTGTGCGCGCTCACCGAGCTCTCCACCGGGAGCGACAGATCGATGTCGCTCCCGGTGGAGGGGACGAACGAATCAGTGACCGTGACCGTGGCCGTGACCGGCAGCG
>JAUPKQ010000252.1 GCA_030837345.1 Actinomycetota bacterium
ACCCGCGACACCGACACCGGCCTGACCTACCTCAACGCCCGCTACTACGACCCCGACCTCGCCCACTTCATCTCCACCGACCCCCTGGCCGACCAAACCACCCCCCAACACGCCAACCCCTACGGCTACGCCGCCGCCAACCCCATCACCTACACCGACCCCACCGGCCTCGCCCCCACAGCAGCCGCCCGACGCGCCGCCGCCAGACGCGCCGCCGCAGCCCGCGCCGCCGCCACCCGACGCGCCGCCGCAGCCCGAGCCGCAGCCGCCAAACGCGCAGCCGCAGCCAGAGCCCGAGCCGCAGCAACCAAACGCGCCGCCGCCGCCCGCGCCGCCGCTGCCCGGAAAGCCTCCCGCAAATCCAGCGCCGCCAAACGATTCCTCAAAGGCGCCGCCGACGGTTTTGTCCTCGACGCCGCCAAGGGCGTCGGACAAGCCATCACAGCAGGAAAAGCAGCCGCCCGAAACCCAGGAAAAGCCATCAGAGCAGCTGCCTCTGCCCAAGTCCGCAGATTGAGCACACTCCAAGGCTGGGACGAGACTCTCAGTGATATTATGCCGGCTCGTCGAATGGGTAAAGCTCTCGGTGATTCCCTGGTCACACGCTTTCAAGGAGGTGACACCGCTGGCGCCGCCGGTTACGCACTCGGAACCGCAGCCGGATTCATCGGCCCAGGAAGAGCCAAGGGCGCCCTTGGCGCCGGAACGGATGTGACGCGGATCTTCCGCGTGGAGGGTCCTGGTAACGCTCGACTGAATATCAGTGCCGGTGGTGACGTGTCGATCATGGGAGACAGCATGTTGTTCTTGAATTTCGGGGATGAGGCTCGGGCGCAGGAGTTCCTGGCTCAGCGGTTGACTCAGGGGCATGAGGGGACGGTCATCAGGTCCTTCGACGTGCTCACGTCTTATGCGAAGGATGTGGCGGCGAGAGCGGTCCCGGAGAGCATGGCGCGGGGTTCATCTGTGATCTCTGTGGACACGACCAAGACGGCAAGTTCGTATGGCTTGCGGTCTTCGGAGTTCTCGAGGCTCCGGTGCGCGATCATTCCTGGGAGCGGATGTTGATCCCGTCTGAGGAGTTGCGGCATCTCATCGACGGGCCTCGTGAAGTCGAGACGGCAGGCGGTGTCGGTCTAGTTGAGGTGGCCGCCACCACGTCTGGTGACGTCAGCGAGTTGCTGTGTCGCTGTCGTGAGGTGTTGCGTGCGGTCCTGGAGGTGACGGACTCGGGGTGGCCTTCTCAGGACGTCTGGGTACGAAGACTTCCAGGCTGGTTCGTGCAAGGCTGTGCGGGCGAGGTTTCGTCCGAGCAGGACACGGAATGGCTGGCGTGGTGGCGCGGGCTTGACGCGGAAGCGCGTGTTCGTGCCGCTCGGGAGAGGCCCTGGAGCTTGGCGGACTGGCTTCACTGGTTGCAACCAGAGGAACGTCAGTGGTACTGGTGGGACGGCGTCCGGCGAGGGGCTCACGAGGTGTTGGTCCTTGTGGAGGTGCCGGGGTGGCCGGTTGCGCTGGGCGCGCTGGAGTGGCTCTTGCGGGTGGCCGGTGCCGAGTCCGTAAGTGTCGCGGAGAGCCTCGTCAGGTGAGTTCGGTTACTCCGATCGCCTGGGCTGTCGTCGGCGGCAACGGGTAGGGCTTCTCGAGGCGTAGTAGCTGTTGTGCTGCTGCGGTTTCGCCTTGGTGAAGAAGTCGCCGCAGATCGTGGGCAGTCTGGGTGATGTCGGTGATGTCGGTGATCCATTGCGAGACGTACTGGTGAGCGGTAGCACCGGAGAGCCCTACCTGGATGGTGCGCCAGGGAAGCGGGTCGAGATGGGGGGAGCGTTCGGGGTCCCACTGCACGCGTACCGTGCGTACCTGCTTGAGGTGTCGCCAATCGTCATGACTGGCGTGGATGCCCGGAACGTAGCGGCTCAGGCAGGCGTCGCCGAGGGCTTTCTCGAATCCGGTCCGGGTGATGCGGACGGCGAGAATGCGTTCCTGGCAGGGTTTGGTGGCCCATCCTGACCGATACATCATCCAAAGGAACGACGGCTTGATCCACGTCATGCGCTCGAGCTTGAACGGGGGTACGAAAGTTCCAGCGGCCAGTGCCGCGTCGGCAATCTGCGGTGAATAGGCCTGATAGACGATCAGCGTCGTTTCGTCGAAGGCTGCCCGCACTTGCCGGATCGGCGGCTGATGGGCATCGGTGGTCACGAAGTCAACCAGCGTTGTGGAGAGCGGCGGGGATGCGGGTGTTGGCCAGGAGGTTGTCGATGATGTGGAGCAGGGCTGTGCGGTCGGTGTTGGTAAGGATGTCGAGGCCGCGGAGGCGGCCGAGCAGGGGGTCGACCGGGGCGCGTCGGGGGGCGTTGTTCGGAAGTAGGTAGTCGGTGAAGATCTCGGCGATGCAAATGATGACTTCGACCGATGGTGTGATCTTGCCGATCTCGGAGCGGGAAATGTGGCCAACGTCGCCGTCGGCGCGGGTGACGAGGTCGGTCTGGGACCAGCTGTGTTCTTCCCGGAGGTTCTTTATCTGGTCGGGCAGTGCCATGGCCACATCGGTCTCTGGGGTGCGCACTGCTGTGAAGTGTGTCGCCAATCTGAGTTCTCCTGGGTGAGTGGTACTGCACGCTATCATGCGTCGTCATGCATACTCTTGGTTGACGAGGGGGCAGCGTTTCATCTCGACCGTGGCGAGGACGACGGCCCCAGCGTGGGAGCGCGGGGGCCGCCGGGTCGCTTCGACGGCGTCAGGTGTCTGGGCTCCGGTGCTGCTGCGCTCCTTGCGTGTGGGGTTCTCGCGGGGAGGATGTCGCTGGTGTTCTGTCCGGCGTCGAAGGCCATGAGGCCGACGGTGACGGGTGACAGGCCTGTCCGGGCGGCGACGTGTTCGATCAGGGGCATCCACTCCGTCAGTGGGAGGGCGGTGATGAGGGGGGCTGTGGTGCGGGCGACGTGGATGCGGCCTTCGGCGAACCGCAGGGTGTCGGTGTGGGTGCCGAGACGCTGGTCGATGAGGTGAGTGACGAGGTCTGTGGGGTGGTCGAGGGCCTGGCGGAGGGCGGTGGGCCCATAGTGGTGGAGGAGGTCGGCGGGGTCGGCGTCGGTGGCGACGATCACCCCGGGTCGACTGGGGCCGCGGTAGGGGCGCAGGAGGTCGGTGTGGGTGTCGGTCAGGGCGGTGCCCAGGGGTGCCAGGCCGACGTACCGGTCGTTGCCGACGAGGGTGATGGCGAGGGCGTCGAGGGGTCCTTCGACCAGGACGGGTCGGGCTCCGCCGGAGAGGGCGTCAGCGGTTTCGGTGAGGCCTCCTAGTATCCCGACCGTGACACCTCCAGATAATCGCACATGAATGAAACCGGAAATTCGTTTGACTCAGCCCAGCCCGCGATCGCAGCGAAAATCACTGCTGGCTTTTCGCGAACCACGCTGCTACTCTTTTTGCAAACTCCACCTGCATATGCAGCTCGGCGTTGGCGGCTTTCAGTTCCTTGTGCTCGATCTGAATGCGCATGAATGTGGCCCGCTCAGACTCGGACAATGGCGCATCGGGGTCCTGCTGCTCCCGGCGTGCCTCTTTTTCCTTCTTCACCCAATGCCCCAATGAAGTCTCGCTTACCTCGATGCTCCGGGCGACCTCGGCGATCGACCGATTCCCATCGAGGATGAATTCTACCGCGCTCTTCTTGTACTCCGCAGTAAAGCTGCGACGCGTAGATCCCATGATCTATAACGGCTCTTCACAGTTGAGGGTGTGGTCGCAGGTGGCGCGTCGCTCCCGGGATGAGGGTCGAGGTCTCCCGAGGATGGAAGCTCTCACACTGCCCATCAGGAAGACCTCGACATGCCCGACGCTACCTTCGTCCGCCCTGACCTGACCACGTTCTGCCGTTTGGACGAGCTCGGCCTCGTCGTCGTCGGGCAGTCCCTTCATCCCGATCGGGCGGTGCTGGTCTGCCGGGTCGCCGAGCCGGACCCGTGGTGCCGGCGTTGCGGGTGTGCCGGCTGCGCGCGGGACACCGTCACCCGCGAGTTGGCGCACGAGCCGTTCGGGTGGCGGCCCACGACGCTACTGGTCACGGTCCGCCGCTACCGGTGCGACGCGTGCGGGCACGTGTGGCGTCAGGACACCGGCAAGGCCGCCGAGCCCCGGGCGAAGCTCTCCCGGGCCGGACTGCGGTGGGCGCTGGAGGCGATCGTCTGCCAGCACCTGAGCGTCGCCCGGGTCGCCGAGGCCCTCGCAGTGTCGTGGAACACCGCGAACACCGCGGTCCTGGCCGAGGGACGCCGGGTCCTGATCGACGACCCGGGCCGGTTCGACGGCGTGACGACGGTCGGGGTCGACGAGCACGTATGGCGGCACACCCGCCACGGCGACACATACGTCACCGTGATCATCGACCTCACCCCGGTCCGCGCCGGCACCGGCCCGGCCCGGCTGCTGGACATGGTCCAGGGCCGCTCCAAGAAGGCGTTCAAGCAATGGCTCGCCGACCGTCCCCGGGCCTGGCGTGACGGCGTCGAGGTCGTCGCGATGGACGGGTTCACCGGCTACAAGACCGCCGCCACCGAAGAACTGCCCGACGTGGTCCCCGTGATGGATCCGTTCCACGTCGTCCGACTCGGCGGCGACGCCCTGGACGATTGCCGCCGCCGGGTCCAGCAGACCACCTGCGGGCACCGCGGCCGCTCCGGTGACCCGCTCTACGGCGCCCGGCGGACCCTGCACACCGGGGCCGACCTACTCACCGACAAGCAGACCAAGCGCCTGGAAGACCTGTTCGCCAACGAGTCCCACGTCGAGGTCGAGGCGACCTGGGACATCTACCAACGCATGATCGCCGCCTACCGCCACCCCGACAAGGCCCGAGGCCGCGAACTGATGCAGGCCGTCATCGACACCGTCAGCCAGGGCGTGCCCACGGCCCTGACCGAACTACGCAAGCTCGGACGGACCCTCAAGAGGCGAGCCACCGACGTCCTGGCCTACTTCGACCGCCCGCACACGAGCAACGGACCCACCGAAGCCATCAACGGCCGACTCGAACACCTACGCGGCTCCGCCCTCGGCTTCCGCAACCTCACCAACTACATCGCCCGATCCCTGCTCGAGGCCGGCGGATTCAGACCCCGACTACACCCTCAATTCTGAAGAGCCTCTATAACTCCCGAAGAATCGGGCAGCTTGTCCCCGTGTCCACTCAAGCGGGTACATTCCAGCTCAGTTCGCCGGTGCTACGGGACGTTCCAGGCCGACCGGCGTCGGCAGCCCCTCCTCCTCGAAGCGCTCCAGGATCCGGGCCCGGAGCGCGCGGGCGACGTCCCACTGGCGCAACGGTTCCGTCCGGACGGCGAGCCGGATGACGACCTTGTCGACGGCCACCCCCTCGACGCCCCACACCTGCGGCTCCCCGATGATGTCGCGGGTGAGCACGGGATCGGCGGCGACCGCGCGGGCGACGTCGAGCAGGACGGCCTGGGTCCGGCGGACGATCTCCTCTCCGGGCGGGACGGCGACGTCGAGCACGGCCCGGGCCCACCCCTGGGAGTGGTTGCCCACCCGGATGATCTCCCCGTTGCGGACGTACCAGAGGGACCCATCGGCGTCCCGCAGCCGGGTGACGCGCAATCCGACGCCCTCGACGGTCCCCTGGGCATGCCCGAGGTCGACGAGGTCCCCGACGCCGTACTGATCCTCCATGATCATGAACAGTCCGGCGAGGATGTCCTTCACCAGGGTCTGGGCGCCGATGCCGAGAGCGACGCCGAGGATGCTCGCGCTGGTCAGCAGCGGGGCGTTCGGCACCCCGAACAGGGGGAGGACCGTCAGGAGCGCGACGATCCCGATCACGGCGGTCGCGGCGCTGTTGAGGATCGACCCCGTCGTCCGTGCCCGCTGCTGACGCCGCGCCGACAGCAGCGGCGACGTGCCGAGGATCGCCGTCGCCGTGGGCAGCTTCTCGTCGAGACGGCCGAGTCCGGCGGTGCCCTGGGCGATGCCCTCCGCGATCCGGTCGACGATCCGGTGGACGATCACCCGGACGGCGAACGCGCCGATCAGGATCAGCAGGATCTTCAACGGGATGTCGAGCAGCATGGCGACCGCCGCGGGCATCCCGGCCGCCCATGTCGTCACGTCGTTCATCCCGCGGAGCCGCCCTTCGCGAGATCCAGACCGGTACAGGCGGCGCTGAAGGACAGCGTGTCGGCGCTCAGGGCCACGGACCGGGACAGGGCGCGCGACCCGTGCCCGACATCCCCCTCCGCCCGGATCAGCACCGGGCGGTCCGAGGACGTCGCGTGCTGGAGGGCCGCGCACATCTTCCGGGCGTGCAACGGGTCGACCCGGGAGTCGCCGTCGAACACCGTGAAGAGCGTCGCCGGATAGGCGACCCCCTCCCGGACCCGGTGGTACGGGGAGTACTCGAGCAGCCAGCGGAGTTCCTCGGGGACCTCCGCGCTGCCGTACTCGACGTTCCACGTCGCGCCGAGGCCGAACTTCTCGTACCGCACCATGTCCAGCAACGGCGCCGAGCAGACCACCCCGGCGAACAGGTCGGGCCGCTGCGTCAGGGCCGCGCCGACGAGCAGCCCTCCGTTCGAGCCGCCGCTGGCCACGAGCTGCTCCGGGGTCGTCCAGCCGTCTGCGACGAGCCGCTCGGCGGCGGCGTGGAAGTCGTCGTAGACGTTCTGCTTCGACCCGAGCATCCCCGCCCGGTGCCACGCCTCGCCCTCCTCCGACCCTCCGCGCAGGTTGGCGATCGCGTAGACGCCTCCCGCCTCGACCCAGGCGAGGATCCCCGCCGAGTACCCCGGGGTCAGCGAGACGCCGAAACCTCCGTAGCCGTACAGGATCGCCGGGCGCGGCGCGGCGGGACGCCCGTCGGGCCCGGCGCCCCGGGCCGGTGCGATCACGAACATCCTGACGGTCTCGCCGTCGGACGACGAGTAGGTGATCTGCCGGGTGACGACGGCCGGGAGGTCCTCCACGGCGCCGGGCGGGCGCGCCCAGAGCTCCAGGGCGCCGGTGCGGCCGTCGAGCCGGTAGACGTGCGGCGTGGTCGTGTGGTCGGTGTAGCTGAACCACGCCTCGTGGCCGCCCTCCGGCCGCGAGATCAGGGCCCCGAGCGAGCCCACCCCCGGCAACGTCACCGGCCAGCGGGTGTCCCCGAGCAGGGCGCCGTCGGCGAGGGCGTGTGCGGTGAGCTCCGAGACGGCGTGCCGGGTCCAGCTGGCGAGGAGCACCGGCGCGCCCGCCAGCTCCGGCCCGTCGAGGATCGTGAAGTCCTCCAGGACGGCGGTGTCGTCCTGCGGCAGGAGATCACGCCAGTGCTCCGGGCCCGGAGCGTCCGGGGTCGTCACGGCCAGGCGGCCGCGCGGGGCGTCGAGGTCGGTCGCGACGTAGAGGCGCCCGTCCCGCCCGACGAAGGGGTCGACCCGCGCGTCCAGGCCCACCGCCACCGGGCGCAGCGGGGGCGAGGCGAGGACGGCGTCCCCACCGGTCAGATCGGCGATCCAGGCGTCGTTGCGCGGCGCGGTCCCGGTGGCCGCGGTCACGACGAGCCACCGCCCGTCGCGGGAGACCCGGACGCCGAAGTAGCTGCGCGGGTCGAGCCCGGTCCCGAAGACCTCGACGTCGTCCGCCGGATCGGTGCCCAGCCGGTGGAACCACACCCGGCGGTGGAACTGGCGCTCGTCCTCCGGGAGGTCCTCCGGCGGGAGGCGACGCACGTAGTAGAAGGCCGACCCGCCGGGCAGCCAGGCGACAGGTGAGTACCTCGCCCGGTCGACCGGCCCGTCGACGTCCGCCCCCGTCGTGACGTCGAGCACCCGCAGGACGCTCTCCTCCGACCCTCCGGAGGACAGCTGATAGGCGATCAGGGTTCCCTCGACATTGGGCTGCCAGGCGTCGAGCGTGGTCAGCCCGCTCGGGTCGACCGCCATCGGGTCGAGCAGGACCCTGGCCGTCCCCTCCTGCGACACCATGAGGACGCTGTGTTCCTGATCGCCCTCGCGCCGCATGAAGAAGTGCCGCCCGCCCCGCCAGACCGGGACGCCGACCACTCCTGCCGACAGCAGCTCCCGGATCCTCCCCGCCACCTCGGCGCGCCCCGGCCAGGTGCTCGCGCGGGCGGCGAACAGCTCCTCCTGGGACGCCGACCAGGCGATCGTCCGCGGGTCCTCCGCGTCCTCCAGCCACCGGTAGGGATCGGGGATCCGGTGTCCGTGCAGGACGTCCACGGTGTCCGAACGTTCGGCCGCGGGAGGGACCGCGGGACAGGCGGGCCGTCCGTCACAGGGGGGTTGGGGCGACGTCATGAAGACCGAGGGTAGGCGGCACGGCGACGAAGCCCTTCGCGGGGCCGTGTCTCTGGCAGGATTTCGGGACGTGACACCTCCCCGCGAACCGGCCGATGCAGCTCGTGGCGTCGCACCTGTCGAGTCGTCCCTGTTCACTCCGGCCGTCCCGTCCGGCGCCGCCGTCCCGCCGGACCCCGGTCTCCCCGACCGCGAGCCGCCTGCCGTGGGAGATACGCCCGATCGGGGGAGTTCCGGCGAACCGGACGGCTCCTTGTCCCCCCGTCTGGTCGAACTCGCCCAGGCCCACGGTGTGGCCACCGAGTTCTGGGACTGGCGCGGCCAGCACACGACGGTTCCCTGGCACACGATCGTCGCCGTGCTCGCGGCCCTCGACGTGCCCGCCGACACCGAGGCCTCCGTCGAGCGTTCGCTCGCCGAGGTACGGAACCGGCCCTGGAGGGCCGTTCTGCCGGACGTCGTGGTCACCCGTGAGGGATCGTCCCCCCGGGTCCCGGTCCACGTGCCCCACGGCACCCCCGTGGAGGTCTGGGTCGAGCTGGAGGGCGGCGGCCGCCGTCCGCTCCAGCAGGAGGACCACTGGGTCGAACCCCATTCGATCGACAGCCGCCTGATCGGCGAGGCGACCTTCGTCGTCCCCGGCGACCTGCCCCTCGGATGGCACCGGCTGCACGCCCTGCACACCCGCGGTGAGGTGGAGCGTCCCCTCGTCGTCACGCCGCAGCGGCTCGAACTGCCTTCCGACCTGGTCGAACGGCGGGCGTGGGGGTTCATGACGCAGCTGTACTCCGTCCGCTCGGAGCGCTCCTGGGGCCTCGGCGACCTGGCCGACCTCGGGGAGCTGGCGTCATGGAGCGCCCGGTCCCACGGAGCCGACTTCGTCCTCGTCAACCCGCTGCACGCGGCGGAGCCCGTGCCGCCCCTGGCGTCCTCGCCGTACCTGCCGGTGAGCCGCCGGTTCGTCAATCCCCTCTACCTGCGGGTCGAGGACATCCACGAGGTCGCGTACATGGCGTCCGCCGACCGGTCGATCATCGAATGGTCGGCCGAGGCGATGCGGGGACTCAACACCGATCCGGGCGAACTCGACCGCGACGCGGTGTGGGAGGCGAAGAAGGCGGCCCTCGAAACGGTCTTCGCCCAGCCCCGGACACCCCGGCGCCAGATGGCCCTGGAGGCCTTCTGCGAGCGCGAGGGCGCCGGTCTGCTCGACTTCGCCACGTGGTGCGCGCTCGCCGAACGCTACGGGCTGCCGATGTCCCGGTGGCCGCAGCATGTGCTCGACCCCCGCTCGGACGTCGTCGCCCAGCTCCGCGAGGAACTCGCCGACCGGGTGTCCTTCTACATGTGGCTCCAATGGTGCCTCGACGAACAGCTGGCCACCGCTCAGCGGGAGGCGCACGACGCCGGGATGCGGCTGGGGATCGTCCACGACCTGGCGGTGGGCGTCCACCCGCAGGGGGCCGACGTCTGGTCCCTCGGTGACGCCCTCGCCCGGTCGGTCAGCGTCGGGGCGCCCCCCGACGCGTTCAACCAGCAGGGCCAGGACTGGAGCCAGCCTCCGTGGCGGCCCGACCAGCTCGCCGAACTGGGCTACCTCCCGTACCGCGACATGCTGCGCACGGTGCTGCGTCACGCCGGGGGACTACGGGTCGACCACGTCATCGGGCTGTTCCGGCTGTGGTGGGTGCCGGAGGGCGCCGGACCGGCCGACGGTACCTACGTGCGGTACGACCACGAGGCCCTCATCGGGATCCTCGCCCTCGAAGCGCAGCGGGCGGGCGCCCTGGTCGTGGGGGAAGACCTCGGTACCGTCGAACCCTGGGCCCGCGACTACCTGCGGGAACGCGGCCTGCTGGGCACCTCGATCCTCTGGTTCGAGCGGGACGGCGCGGGCCGCCCGCTGCGGCCCGAGTCCTACCGCGACCTGTGCCTCGCCTCGGTGACCACCCACGACCTGCCGCCGACCGCGGGATACCTCGCCGGTGTCCACATCGAGCTGCGGGAGCGGCTCGGGCTGCTGACCCGATCCCTCGACGAGGAGACCGCCGTCGACGAGGCGGACCGCGCCGCCGTCCTCGGCCTGCTGACCGAACTGGGCCTGCTCGGCCCGGATCCGTCCGAGCGGGACGTCATCGAGGCGCTGCACCGGTTCCTCACCTGGACGCCGGCCCGCCTGGTCGGCGTCGCCCTCGCCGACGCCACCGGTGACCGCCGGACGATGAACCAGCCGGGCACCGACACCCAGTACCCGAACTGGCGGCTCCCCCTCGCCGACGGCAAGGGAGAGCCGGTGCTGCTGGAGGACGTGATGACGTCGGTCCGTGCCGCGGCGCTGGCGAGGGCCGTGGACGGCCGCTGAGGCTCAGCCGTCCGCCAGGTCCCTCGCCCGGGCCCGCAGGGCGCGCGTCACGCCGTCACGGTTCTCGATGACGAGGCGCGCCAGGGCGGGCTCGGCGTCGGACTCGGCGAGCCAGCGTTCGGTGCGTCGCACGAGGTCGGGGCCCGCGAGCGGCGACGGGTACAGCCCGACGACGATCTGCGACGCCATCTCGCTGGTGCGCTCGCGCCAGATCGGGACGAGGGCCTCGAAGTAGGGCTCGATGAACGGTTCGAGCAGGAGAGGGTCGTGGACGCGGGTGAGTCCCGTGATGACGGCCGCCTGCACCGTGTTCGGCAAGGTCCCCTCCTCGACGACCTTCCTCCAGGCGGTCTCCTTGGCCTCCGGCGTCGGGATCATGGCGCGTCGGGCGGCGGCGTGGACCCGGCCGGAGGAGGTGTCGTCCCGGGTGAGTTCGGCGTCGATCTCCGCCTCGCCCGCGAGGCCCGCCGTGACGAGGGCGGCGAGGAGACCCCAGCGCATCTCGGTGTCGACGGCGAGGCCGGGCAGTTCGAAGGAGCCGTCGAGCAGCGAGGCGACGACCGTGAGCTGCCCGGCGGCCGAGGCGTGGCCCGCGAAGGCGCGGGCGAGCAGGAGCTGGCGGTCGCTGCCCGGGCCGGCGTTCTCCAGGAGGGTGTACAGGCGGTCGGCGACGGAGTGCCTGGTGGCGGTCAGGCGCTCCGGTGCGACGAAGGACAGCAGCGCCGAGGAGAGCTGCCCCAACAGGGTCGAGGCGACACTCGGGTCGGTGACCGAGGAGATGTTGGCGAGGACGAGGTCGGCGAAGGCCCGGGCCCCCAGTTCGCCGTCGCGCGTCATGTCCCAGGCGGCGCCCCAGACGAGCGTCCGCGGAAGCGAGTCGGCGAAGTCGCTCAGGTGGTGGACGGCGGTCTCCAGGGAGGATCCGTCGAGCCTGATCTTGCAGTAGGCCAGGTCGTCGTCGTTGACGAGCAGCAGCCCGGGGCGTTCACGGCCGACGAACCCGGGGACCGCCGTCGTCGGCCCGGCGACATCGAGCTCGACCCGGTGTGTGCGGGCCAGAGCGCCGTCGACGAGGTCGAAACCGCTGACCGCGAGCCGGTGGGGGCGGAGCGTCGGATGCTCAGGCGGCGCCTCCTGGACGACGGACAGCCCGGTGATCCTCCCGTCGTCGTCCGTCGTCACCTCGGGACGGAGGGTCGTCACCCCGGCCTGCTGGAGCCAGACCTTCGCCCAGGCCTCCAGATCGCGGCCGCTGGTGTCCGTCAGCTCGTGCAGCAGGTCGGAGAGGGTGGTGTTGCCCCAGGCATGCTTGCGGAAGTACTGCCGCAGTCCTTCGTCGAAGGCGTCCTTGCCCACCCAGTGGACCAGCTGCTTCAGGACCGACGCGCCCTTGGCGTACGTGATGCCGTCGAAGTTGACCTTGACGTCCTCGAGGTCACGGATGTCGGCGACGATCGGGTGGGTCGAGGCGAGCTGGTCCTGGCGGTAGGCCCAGGACTTCTCGGAGGACAGGAAGGTCGTCCACGACGTCGTCCACTCGGTGGTCTCGGCCTGGCAGCGGGTGCTCGCGTACTCCGCGAACGACTCGTTGAGCCACAGGTCGTCCCACCAGCGCATGGTCACCAGGTCGCCGAACCACATGTGCGCCAGTTCGTGCAGGATCGTCAGCGCCCGCCGCTCGATCAGGGCCTGCGGGACCTTCGACCGGAAGACGTAGGCGTCGGTGATGGTCACCGCTCCCGCGTTCTCCATCGCGCCCGCGTTGAACTCGGGCACGAACAGCTGGTCGTACTTCTCGAAGGGGTACGGCTGGTCGAAGAGCGCCTCGAAGTGGGCGAACCCGGTCCGGGTGACGTCGATGACGTTGTCGGCGTCGAGGTACCGCGCGAGCGAGGCGCGGCAGAACACCGCGGCGGGGATCGTCCGCCCGTCGGTTGAGACGATCTCCGAGCGGACGGCGTGGTACGGGCCCGCGACCAGGGCCGTCACATACGTCGACAACCGGGCGGTGGGGGTGAACCTCCAGATCGCCACGCCGTCGCGGACCGGTTCGGGCTCCGGCGTCGGCGAGCAGGACACGACCTGCCACGTCGAGGGCGCCGTGACGGTGAACGTGTGGGTCGCCTTGAGATCGGGCTGGTCGAAGCAGGCGAACACCCGGCGGGCGTCGGCGACCTCGAACTGGGTGTAGAGGTACACGCCGTCGTCGACCGGGTCGACGAACCGGTGCAGACCTTCCCCGGTGTGCATGTAGGCGGCGTCCGCGACGACGGTCAGCTCGTTCTCGGCCGCGAGATCCGCGAGGGCGATGCGACCGGGGGAGACGACTTCGGCGGTGTCCAGCGGTGCCCCGTTGAGGATCACCTCGTGCACGGCCGGTGCGATGAGGTCGACGAAGGTCGACGCTCCGGGGGTGGACGACGCGAACCGCACCCGGGTGACCGAGCGGAAGGTGTCGTCACCGGTGGTGAGATCGAGGTCGATCTCGTAACCGGTGACGCGCAGCAGGGCGGCGCGGGCCGCGGCCTCGTCGCGGGTCAGGTTGGTGCCCGGCACGGTAGCTCCTTCTGGTCCTGGTCCCCGGGGGAGGGGCCCGATCGGTCCGACTCGATCAACTTTCCCGATCCTTCCACCCCGGGGCTCCCGACGCCCGGCGGGCACGGGACGGAAGGGACCGCAGCCTGCCCACGGCGTGGCGAACGGCTCCTGGCAGACTGCCCGCATGCGCGTTCACCTGGGATCGGACCACGCCGGCTTCGAGTTCAAGGAACACCTCGTCGGGGTGCTCAAGGACGCCGGCCACGACGTCGTCGACCACGGCCCGGCCACTTTCGACCCGCAGGACGACTACCCGCCCTTCTGCCTGCGTGCGGCCCACGCCGTGGTCGACGACGGCGGCAGCAGCCTCGGGGTGGTCATCGGCGGCTCGGGCAACGGGGAGCAGATCGCCGCGAACAAGGTGCGCGGCGTGCGGGCCGCCCTCGCGTGGAACCTCGACACCGCGCGGCTGGGCCGCCAGCACAACGACGCCAACGTCATCGCGATCGGAGCCCGCCAGCACCCGGTCGACGAGGCCGTGGCGTTCGTCGAGGCCTTCCTCGCCGAGCCGTTCAGCGGCGACGCCCGTCACGCCCGCCGGATCGCCATGCTCGCCGACTACGAGACGACGGGCGAACTACCGCCGCTGCCGGCCTGACCGCCCCCGCCGGCCTGACCGCCGCGTGACGATCAGAAGCTCCAAGCGCTCCAGGGCGCGACCGGGGAGCTGAACGCCACCGAGGCCGTGGCGAGCGCCGTGGGGTCGTGCGCGGTGACAAGGCCCGCCGCCGCGAGCGCCGCGAGGGAGACGCCGCCGAGATAGGCGCTGCCCAGTTCGCGGACGTCGAGGCTGAGCTGCGGCTCGGCGTCCGTGCGGGTGCAGGTCGCGCCGTCCGTGGTGCCCACCAGGTGCCAACGGCCCGCGTTGGACGGAAGGAGCGCGTCGGTGACCTCCAGGGTGACGTCGACGCCGGTGGCGTACCGCCGGGCGGTGAGCGCGGCCGGGAGATCGGCCAGACGCAGCCACAGGCCGTCGCTCAGCCTCGGGTGCGCCGCGCGGGCGTCGACGAGCAGGTGGAGCAGCGCGTCGTCCGGGGGCAGGCCCGGGGTGAGGACGTGGCTGCTGAGGTCGAGGTCGAGCAGCCGTGACCAGATCGCGTGGGTCGCCGCGGCGTCCCTCGCGACCGCCTCGGTGACCTCGACCGTGACGGGGGATTCTGGGTCGTGGCGCCGGGAACGCCGGAACAGGGCGTATCCCCGCAGATCGCCGCCGGGCGCCGTGACGGTCAGCACCCTCAGGGTCTCGGCGCCGCGACGGTTCAGGGGCGGGTCGTAGAGGGCGTACCGCCGGGTCCCGGGCGTCGGGCGGATCGTGCATCCGGGGCGCCCGGCGGCCGACGCCTCGAAGCAGCGGGCGAGCGGCTCGGCGTGGTGGTCGGCGTCCGCGTACTCGATGTCGACGACGAGTTCGTCCGCACCGGCGACGTCGCGGAGGGCAGCGCCGCGCGGGATCTTCAAGAAGGCGATGGTCGAGGCGAGGCCGTATCCGAACCGGCCGTAGATGGCGGGTTCAGCGGAGAAGAGGATCGAGAACGGCTCTCCGCGATGGGTGCGGACGTCGTCGAGGTGATGCCTGATCATGGCGGTGAGGACGCCGCGACGGCGGTCCCGCGGATGCACCCCGACCCAGGTGAGGTTCGCGGAGGGGACGATGGTGCCCCCGGGCAACGGGCAGTCCGCCGAGAGGGTGGCGTAGACCCCCGCGAGGCGCTCGGTGCCGTCCGGACCGGGGACGTACCCGCCGTGGAAACGGTCCAGGTCCAGGAAGTCCAGGTGGGCGTCGATCGGTTCGCCGGGGTCGGTTTCGAGAGCGAAGGCCCACTGGGCGGCCTGCAGGGCGGAGGGAGCGTCGGGACGGGGGATCGCGGATACACGGACAGTCGGTCGCGAGGTGCTCATCCCATGATCCTCGCACCGGCGCCGGTCTCGGGTCACTGCTGGCCGGGTGGAAGATCATTGCCAGATCCGGAACTGCTTGCGGGTCCGGTGACGTTGACCCGTCCGAAAGGCTGGATCCCCCTGAGACGCAGAGTCCGCGCGTTGGTCGGGTGACAGTGCCGAGAACGGTCTGGGCGGATCGCCGTGCGCACGTATAGCATTACCTCCAGGGGTATTGGGTTTCGGCGCCGCGGGGCGGGCCGGTTAATGCGCCGGGAGGCGACGTGGAGCTTGACGAGCAGGCCGCACGAGAGATCACCAATAGGTTGCGGCGTGCCCGTGGCCAGATCGACGGGGTCATTGGCATGATCGAGGCGGGCAGGCCCTGCCGGGATGTCGTGACGCAGCTGGCCGCGGCATCCCGGGCCCTCGACCGGGCCGGGTTCAAGATCGTGGCTACCGGGCTCCGCCAGTGCCTCACCGCTGACGAGGACCAGCAGGAGCTCACCACCGAGGAGCTGGAGAAGCTGTTCCTGTCCCTCGCCTGACTCAGGCGGGACCGCCTGACGAGAGGGGACCGGGGGACCACGTCATCGTGCTCCCCCGAACTCCCCGTCTCCCGTGTCAGCCATCCGTCGGTGTCGGCTGTCGGCGTCACTCGTTCGGCTCAAGCTTGGCCCGAAAGACGCCGACGGGGCAGCATGACGTTCGACACGGAAGTGATCGACCTCTGGGTGGGGTCCTATCGGTTCGTCAGGCCGATCCCTCTGGAGGCGATCGCTCTCTGGACGGCGGCGACCGTGCCCGCGGCCGCCGCCCTCATCCAGCACCGCGCTGTCTGCTTCTCCTGCTTCGTCGCTCTCGCCCTGGTCCTGTGCGGGGTCTTCGTCGGCCAGGGGAGACCTGACCGCTCCGCGCGGGCCTTCGGGTGGGTCGCCCTGATGGCGCTGCTGCTGATGGTCTTCTGGCCCGGAGCTGTCGGTCCCCAGGAGGAGATGCTCTCTTCCGTGGTCGTCCTCGGGACGGTGGGAGGACTGATCCAGTACCGGGCCGAGACGCGCCGCACCGGTTCCTAGAGCACGGCCAGCACCGATGTGTCGGCGAGCGCGCGGACGGCGGCGCGGGCCGTCTCCGCGTCGTCGGAGCAGCGGGCCGCGACGGCCATCTCCGTGCACCGCGTGAGGTCGTGCGCGCGGAGGACGAGCCGGACCGCCGGGACGAGACTCGGTGCCATCGACAGGCTCCGCACCCCCAGGCCGACGAGCACGCAGGCGAGCAACGGGTCCCCGGCGGCCTCACCGCACACCCCGACGGGGGTCCCTGTCGCCGCGCCGGCCTCGCCGACCGAGGCGATGAGGTCGAGCAGGGCCGGCTGCCACGGGTCGAGGAGGTCCGCGAGCTCGCCAGCCATCCGGTCCGCGGCGAACGTGTACTGGGCGAGATCGTTCGTGCCGATGCTGACGAAGTCGACCTCCGTCAGCAGGGCCTTCGCCCGGAGGGCCGCGGCGGGCACCTCGACCATCGCTCCGGCGACCGGCAGGCCCGCCTCCCTCGCCGCCGCGACGAACTCGTGGGCCTCGGCGGGCGTGGACACCATGGGGGCCATGACGCGCACGTCCGCGCCGGTGGACCGGGCCGCCGCGCCGAGGGCGGCGAGCTGGCCCGTCAACAGGTGTGGATGTCGTCGCGAGACGCGCAGCCCGCGGATCCCGAGCGCGGGGTTCTCCTCGGCCGGGACGTCGACGAACGCGAGCGGTTTGTCGGCCCCGGCGTCGAGGGTGCGGACGACGACCTTGCGGCCCGCGAAGGCGGAGAACACCTCGGCGTAGGTGGCCTCCTGCTCGGCGGTGGACGGTTCGGAGCGCCGTCCGAGGTAGAGGCCCTCGGTACGGAAGAGCCCCACGCCCTCACTGTCGGTGAGAGCGGCACGCCGGGCGTCCTCGACGGTGGCGATGTTGACGAGTAGCGCCACCGCGGTTCCGTCCGACGTCCGGCCGGGGCCGTGGCCCGACTCCGTCAGGGAGCGTCGCGCGGCGGCCTTCTCCTCCGCGTCGGCGAGGGTCTGCTCGCCGGGGTCGGTCAGGACCGTCCCGGCCGAGCCGTCGACGACGACGGGCGTGCCGTCGTCCAGGGCGAGCGCTCCGGGGCACCGGACCACTGCCGGCACTCCCAGGCCCTTGGCGAGGATCGCGGTGTGGCTCGTCGGACCGCCCAGTTCGGTGACGATCGCCAGGACCTCGGCGGGGTCGAGGGTCGCCGTGTCGGCGGGGGAGAGGTCCCGCCCGACGAGGACGTACGGGTGCCCGGGGTGCGGGATGCCCGGCATCGGCAGCCCGAGCAGGACGGAGAGGGTGCGGTCGCGGACGTCGCGGAGGTCGGCGACGCGCTCCGCGAGGTACCCGCCCGCCTGGGACAGGACATCGCAGAAACCCTCGAACGCGGCGTCCACACCGTGCGCCGTGGGCCGGCCGTCCTCCAGCAGCGAGCGGACCGAACTGAGCAGGCTGGGGTCGCGGGCCATCATCGCTGTCGCCCCGAGGACGTCGGCGGCCTCGCCGCCAGCGGCTGCGGCACGTTCGTCGAGGGTTGTCGCCACCTGGTCCAAAGCCTCGGTGACGCGAGCCATCTCGATCTCGACGTCGGTGCCGGGGACCTCGTCGGCCGGGGGACGCGGTGGTGGCGCGAGGCGTGCGACCGCACCGGACGCGATGCCCGGGCTCACTCCGAGTCCTCGAAGCTCTGGCATGACGGGACCTCCCGATCCACCGCATCTGAACGTTGTGTGAAGGGTGGGAGTGCTGTGTCCATCGAGTGAACGAAGGCGCCCTGCCCGAAGGAGAGGCGTCGGTTGCATTGTGACACCGTTTCGTGGAGGGACGCGGCATCGCGCGCACGTTGCGTGAAGAGGGGGTGAGGGGCGACATTCCCGGTCACCGTACGGACGTCGCGGGCGGGCGAATCCATCGGATCGGTGCGTTTCCGGCGGCGATGTGTCCGGAGTACAGTCTTTTGCGCAGACCCGGTGCGTGACGTGACAAAGGGCCGACCAGTGGGGGTTTGAGGTCGTCCGCGCGTCTCATCAGCCGCTCCCCCGCAGTCCCCCGGGTCTGCACCACTTCTCCCGGATCGTCTCCTCGTGATACCCCCCCCTGATGCCTGGCGTGTCCGCATAACTACGGTTACAACCCGGTGTGAGTGTTCCTCGTGTGCATCACTCATTGCGTAGGATCACCTACGTTGCGCAGATGCGTGGCGTAAGGTTCCTGCACCACGGTACGACCGGGACGAGTCAGGGGGTCCGATGCGCGACGCCCAGCACGGCGTGGAACCGCTCGGTGGGCCGGGGCCTGCCACCGTCATCCAGGACCTGCCCATCGGCGTCCTGGAGATCGACGACCATGGCCGCGTGATCCAGGTGAACCCGGCATTCGTCCGGCTGCTGCCGCCCGGGCCTGGCTGGACGGCGGGCGGCGGCGAAGGCCCCACGGTGGTGGACTGCTGGCCCGTGCTGGCCGACGCGGCGATGGCGGCCCTGAGCGGCCGGAGCGTTGACACGATGCTGGTCACCCCCCGCCTTGTCCTGCGCGTGCGTGCCGTCCCGCGGGTGACGGGCTCCAGGGTCCACGGCGGGTTGCTCGTCGTCGCCGAGGGGGAACGTCCCCGTCCCGAGGTCGTCGACCTGCGGGACCGCCGTCCGCCCCTGTCCGGCGACGACGTACCGGGGGACCCGGGGATCGGCACGGCACGCACCGGTCCGACGCGGCGGACGGTCCTCGTCTGGCGGCGGAACCTGGCAGGAGCGGGTTCCACCCCGGACCAGGGGCCTGCCGCCGGATCCGGTCCCGGATCCGGGCTGGCCGAACAACAGGCCGACCCCGCGGGAACCGGCGGACGCAGTTCCGCCCTGGTGGTTCCGCGCACCGCGCCGCGGACGCCGGGCCGTCAGCGCCAGACCGGAGGCCACGCCGACCAGCACGCGGCCACGCACGACGCCGTCACCGGCCTGCCCAACGCCGTCCTCCTGCGTCAGTGCCTCTCCTCGGCCCTCGCCACCTGCGGCCCCGGCCACCGGGTCGGTCTCCTCGTCGTCGAACCGTCCGGAACGGGCCTGGAATCGCGTGACGTGGCGGGCCGGCTGATGGGGATCGCGGGGCCTCGGGACGTCGTCGGCCGCCTGCGCGACGACAGGTTCGCCGTCGTCCTGCCCCAGCTGGCGGCGGGGACCGACCTTGAATCGTTCCTGACCCGGGTGACGGCCCAGCTGACGGTCCGGGTGAACGGGGACGGCGACGGTCTCTCCCCGCGGGGGAAGGCGTCCTCCCCGGACCGTCTGGGCCTGGCCTTCGTCGACCCGGTCCACGGCAGCGACGCCGAACGTGACCCGCGGGTCGTCCTGGCCCTCGCCCTGGAGGCCCTCGAACGCAGTCGCGGCTCCGGGATCCCGGTCGTCGTTCCCGAACGGTCCGTGGACGCCGAGCGGGCGCGGGTCGCGGCGTTGCGGTCCTACGACATCCACGACACGAGCCTCGACGACGTCCTCCGGTCCGTCGCGCATCTCGCGGCCCGGGCCTGCTCGGCGTTCGCCGGGCTCGTCACGTTCGTCGACGAGGACCTCCAGTGGATCCGCGCCGCGAGCCGCCCGGATCTGCCGGGGTGCGTCGACGCTCACGGGCCGCGTCACCTCAGCCTGTGCGACCGGACCCTCCGAGGCCGTGACGTCGTCGTCGTCCGAGACGTCGAGCAGGACGCCGACTACCGGGCCAGCCGCCACGTCAGCTGGCAGACCGGCATGCGGTTCTACGCGGGCGCGCCCCTGATCACCCCCGAAGGGAGGACGGTCGGCACGCTCTGCGTGCTCGACCCCTTGCCGCGCACCCTGACCGAGCGGCAGCGACGCAGCCTCGCGGCGCTCGCGGCCGAGGCCGTCGCCCTGATGGAGGCGCACCGGTCCCGTCACTGAGCGGGGTGAGCGTGGTCGCCAATTGATTCGAGTTCTGTACAAAGGTATTCCTTCCCTCTTTCCTGGTGAACATTAATGGTTCCCGAAAGAGCCCTGAACGGAAGCTCTGGGGTTTTGTCCGGCGAATTGGATGTGCTTAGTATCGGACTTGCGCCTGTTCTGATCACCGGAGGGAAGTCCTGTGAAAAAGCGATATCTGATCACCGTGGCGGCCGCGGCCGTGTGTGGAGTTACCGGAGGAATTGTCGCCACCGGGGTGTCCGCCGCACCTCTTCCGGGTGCGAAATCAGCGAAACACTGCGTCGTGGATGTGGACACCGAGGCCGAGCGGTGTTTCGAGGACTATCGGAAGGCGATGGAATTCGCCAGCGACGGCTCGATCACCGATGCTCCGCGGGACGCCCGCGTCGCCGTGAAGGACCCCGCGTTCCAGGCGAAGGTTCGTGCCGCCGCGCAGCGCGGGTCTCGCCGGGCCGGTGCTCTCGACGGCACCGCCTGGAAGGCGGCCGCCGCGGACGAGGAGAACAAGGTCATCGCGGCGACCTTGTTCACCGGGCCGAACTACACCGGTGACAGCGACACGATCCGGATCCCGAAGCCGTGCGCCAAGGACGGGAAGTACGACCACGGGTACGTCCTCGGGAGCGTCGGCCGGTCCGCCGAGTCCCTCCAGCCGTGGGCGAACTGCTGGATCTGGTTGCACGAGGGCGACACCTTCGACAGCGCCAGGCAGGGGCCCTACAAGGAGGACACCCCGGACCTCGGCGACTGGAAGAACCGGGCCGTCCTGATGGGACTGAGCTGACCGGATCCGGACGACATCGGTGGATCGACATCGAAGGAGACCCATGAGACTCACCACACGAACCGTCGCGGCGGCGGCCGTCGCCGTCGCCACGATGGCGGGAACCACAGTCCTCGCGGGGAAGGCCCTGGCCGAGGAGCAACCGCCGACGAGCATGGAACTGCTGATGAAATGCCGTAACGGCGCGGACTTCTGCGAGTTCCACGCCGAGGGCGGCCCGACGGTGTTCGCCGGAGACAGGCACCAGATCGGGACCACCCTTTTCAACTGCGGGCCGGGGGCGTCGACCAAGCAGGTGACCTGGATCGACGGTACGTCCGAAACGAACAGTCTCGGTGTTTCGCTGATCACCGCGACGGACACCGAGCTGGGGTTCTTCTCCGTGTTCAAGACCGAGTACGAGGTCAGCTACGGGCACAAATGGGGAACGAGCGAGTCCACGAACCGCACCACCGACGTCAAGGTCGACGCGGGCCAGAAGGCGTGGCTCACCCGGGCGACGCCGATGCAGCGGATCCCCGGCAAGTACGAACTGCACTTTGGCTCGAAGTTCCACGGGCACTACTACTGGTACGTCCCCTTCACCATGACGGGCCCGGCGCCGGAGGCCAAGGACGTCGATGTCGTCTCGCAGCACAGCGCTCCGATGACGGCGGGAGAGAAGGAGCAGTGCGCATGACGCTCTCGCGGCGGGTCCAGTCCCTCGTCCCCCGGTCGCGTGGACGCCGACGGCTGACGACCGGGGTGGGCGCCGTGCTCACCGTGGGCCTGCTGGTGTCCGTCGCCTCGATCGCGAGCGCCGAGGAGGTCCCCACCTCGAAGGAGCTGATGGAGAAATGCGGTAAGGACACGGACTTCTGCGAGTTCCACATCAGCGGTCCCGCCCGTGCCTACCTCCAGACGGCGGGGCTGGCGGCCCAGACGGCCAACTGCACCGGTTCGACGCAGGATGCCTCGCTGACCTGGGAGAAGAGCACCTCGTCCAGCAACAGCTTCGGCTGGTCCCTCAAGGTGATGGCTGGGGCGGCGAAAGCGTTCCAGCTGGGGTTCAAGGTCGCCTACCAGCACGAGTGGACGGACACCCTCACCGACCGGGACACGACGAAGATGACGATCCCCGGCGGACACATGGGCCGTGTCTTCCATGCCCGCGAGATGGAGGAGGTCTCGGGGAAGTACGAGATGCACTTCGGCAGCCGCTACTACGGACACTATTACTGGTACCTGCCGATGACGGTGAACTCGCCGAAGGGCGGCGGGAACGACAAGGTGACCACGAAGAGCGAGCCGATGACCGAGCAGGAGCGTGCGCAGTTCTGCGCGTAACGGTCCGCGGGCTGTCATGATCGAGATCGCTGAGGGGCGGAAGTGATATTTCCGTGTCGCTTCCGCCATTGCGCCTCTCGCTCACCATCGGTGACGGACGGTGTTGTTTCAGTGATAGAAAGATTTACATTGTAGTAAGCCAATGAAATGGTGATATTCGTTGGGGACCTGTGTGCTCGCGCTGCGGGCGATGGATTGCCTGGAACATCTTCCTGGGCTGCTGTAGGGTCCCCTTGCCGCCCTGGTTCGCGGCGCGGTATCCCTCCGTACTCCCTCTCGGGTCAGGTTCTTCGACGTCGTCCAGGGAGTGCGCGACACCGGCTCCGGGAGAATCCGGTGCCGTCCTCGACGGGATTCGGCGTGGGTATTGGTGAACGATCCACGGGGGAGAAGAGCATGACATCGATGGACGTCCGGTATCGTCCGGCGACGGTGATCTGTGCCGTCGCTCTCGTTGTCACCGGTGGTCTGGGAGGTCTCGGGGCGACCACCGCTCACGCGGCCACCCCGCCCGATATCCGTGGCTGTCATCTCACACCGTCGGGCGCCATTCCCGATCGCAGTGATCGCCGGTCCTGTCTCCAGGTGACGGCGAAGCTCTCCGGAGCGGTCGCCGTCCACCAGAGGGCCACTTTGGACATCACGGTGAGGGCCGCCGTCGCACGCGACGACGTCTCGATCACGGCGGATCTCCCGCCGAACCTCCGCTGGGTGACACCGCCGTCCGGTGCGACGACCGGGACGCGCGTCTCGATGGATCCCCGGGCGAAGGGCACGCACCATCTCGCCCGTTCCTCGCGGTCGATGACGGCGGGGCAGACCCTTCACTACCAGGGCCTGGTGGAAGCCGTTGCCCCCGGAACAGCGGAGATCACCGTCACGGCGTCCAAGAATCCCTCGGTCGAACGCGAGACGGGCGCGGACGCGGTGTTCCTGACGATCGGGGAGTCCCCGGAATCCTCTCGCCTCGGGATCCGGACGACGGCGATGACGACCGCCGTCCCGTACACCGGTCCGAAGCCGGACATCCCGCCTTCCCCCGCCGGAACCAAGGCGATGCCCGTGAGAGCCACGGCGAGACCGGCGACCCAGGTGACGCCTCCGGTGTCCGCAGAGGCCGACGCGGGAGGAGCCGCGGCCGTCACCGCCGGGACCGCCTGCGCGACCGGAACGTGGAACTACGTCGATTCCGCCGGGAAAAGCCGGCCCGGGGCGTCGTGGACCGTCGAGGTGTGGGACGACGACGGAGGCCCGGGCAATGACCTGCTGGCGACCGGTCAGACGGGGGAGAAGGGGGAGTACAAACTGTGCTTCACCAACAGTGACGAGGACGGGACGCGGCAGGACATCTATGTGATGTTCCTCGCCAGCACCGACGCCTGGCGGATCCAGGACCCGAACGGCGTGACGTACGGGGCCCAGTCGGTGATGATCTCGAATGTCACGGACGGCAGCACCAAGGATTTCGGGGCGATGCAGCAGGGCGACTCGGCGTACTTCCGGGTGGGCGAGGCCTTCAAGACCATCAGGGATGTCTGGATCATCACCCCCGGAGACTGCTGGGATCTCCGGGGCACCTGTGACGTCATACGGGTGAAGTGGGACCCGTCCTCGGCCGACGGAACGTACTACGCCCCCGACGACAATCTCCTGCACCTGAGGGCAGCCGACCCGGATACTCCGTACCTGGTCGCCCACGAGACGGCTCACGCGATCATGGACGATGTCTACGATCACAGCTGGCCGTCGACCGCCTGCCCTGAGACGCACTACCGGTCCGTCGCCAGCGAGCCCGGTTGCGCCTGGGTCGAAGGATTCGCCGAATGGCTCGGCGACATCTCCATCGGTGACACGCGGCTGGAGAACACTTCCGGCTGGGACAACGGTGACTCCACGGAAGGGCGGGTGGCGGGTTCCCTCTACGACCTGTGGGACTCCGCCAACGACGGGACCGACCGCGTCGGCGAGGGTATCGACGGAATCTGGAAGACCTTCCAGGACTACAATTCGGGGACCTTCTCCGCCTTCTGGAAGAACCGTCGCTCCGGCGGGGTGAATGTCGGGAACGACGCCCTCGGTGCCCTGTACCAGAACGCCATCGACTACGGGTACAAGCCGTGACGAGGGGATACCGGGGTGGGCTCCATGGAACCTGCGCCGTGCACGCGATCCCGGGTGTCCTGGGCCTGCGCGAGGAACTGGGACCGTACCGAGGTGAACCCGATCGCGTACTCACCGAGCTCTGGATTCCAGACCCGGTATTCGCGCAGGGCGCGACGAACTCGTTGCAGGGCGACCGTCCCCGGGCGCACCCAGCTCCACGCCGGACTCGCCGCCGTCCACCACAGCCGCGACACCGCCCACCGTGCGGAGCGGACCACCCCGGCGTCCCGCAGGTTCTTCAGGGCCACCCCCGAATCCAGATGATCCAGTTGCCGTTCGGCCACGAAGGACATCGTCAGGTGCGTCGCCCCGGGGAATCTCTCGGCGAAGGCCCGCATGACCTGCTGGGCCTCGGCCACCGTCACGGTCGATCCGCCGTCGGTTCCCGGAGCGTCCAGATGCGCCAGGAACACGTTCTCCGGCATGACCCCCAGATCGGCGACAGCACGCCGTAACTCGCCCACCCGCGCCGCCGCGATGCCGTCCTGGGTGAGCACGTGCGTCGTCCACGGGCCGGGCCGCGCGAGCCTGTCGTCGACGGACCGCATCGCCCCCGTCGTCCGCCCGTCCGACAACCCGACGACGATCACCCGGTCACCTCGTTGGGTGGCGGCTGCGATCAGGACCCCCATGCTCAAGGTCTCGTCGTCCGGATGAGGTGTGTAGAAGATGTCCGTCGGGCGCCCCCGGACCTCGGGCTCCGGCAACGGGGTCGCCGGACGCCAGAGCCACGAAGCCGAGCCAACGACCGGAGCCGGCGCCCCCGCCTGCTCCTCCGCCGCCACCTGCGGCCCCTCCAGCAGGATCACGCCGTCCGGGAGGGTCCGCAGACAGACGGACGACGAGAGGTGCCTCGCGACGAGACGCCGGGGACACCCCCCGGTTCGGACGGCTCGCGCGGTCCAGGCTGTTCGAGCGGGGCAAGACCCCGTCGGCAGGGACCTCCCCGGAGGCGAGGACGAGGGACTTCTCGTGGCAGGAGGGCAGCGGTCGCCGCCCGCGCATCCCACCAAGAGCATGACGGCGCACAGCAGCAGACCCCTCATCCGCATCCGTACTCCGCGCACCGGTGCACCCCCCCCGGTTTCACAGAAAGCGCCGCGAAACTGGTGTCGCTCGACTGCCAGTATCAGGTGCCTACCCGGCCTTCGCCTTTCGGGGCGCATCCTTGCCCTGGGTCATGGCGAACGGTGATGGCGGCATGCGTTTCAGTAATCGGCGCCGCCGAATTGGGGGACCCTGCTCTCGGCCGGGACCCGGTTCCGGATGATCCGCACGCCGGTCAGTCTCCGGCCGCCGGTCAATGATCGAGAACTCAGGTGACGGATGTGATGATCCTTTGTCACTTCAGCCACCCAAGTGCTCAATCACGCACCGATGAAGCAACCCTGGTCCCTCTAAACGGTTCGTGTGCCTGAGAACCGGATACCACACCCGACTCCTCCGACAGGCCGCGGTTGTTGCGGGTGACGACCACTCGGCGGCAACGAGCCGGACGCCGGTCTCGACCGAGATCCGCAGCCCGCGGATGCAGGGCTTGTCCTCCAACGTGTCGGGGACGGCTGTGATCCGGTCGTAGGTCATGACGCCGATGGTGAAGGTCCCAGGAGCCGGACACCCGATTCGGCACCCGGCGAAAGGCGACCGCTGAGCCAGCTGTCCGTTGAGGAGATGAGCTGCATCCGTCTAAGTTCCCGCGTGGCTGCTGGGGGACGGGCTCCGGTGCGCACAGCGCGCGGGCGTCGTTCATGAGCAGCATGAGGTGCAGCGGGCGTGGCGAAGCGTCGGCTGGGGCAGGTGGAGGCTGGGCTATCGAGGCACGTGCTGCGTGAGCCGACCACCTGGGGTCAGCACGACGACGTCGCGGCCTTGCCGGCCAGACGATCGGCGACGAAGTCCAGCGCGTCCGTCTGCGTCGATACCAAGGCGCTGATGTGGTCTCCCGGGTAGGTCTTCCAGGTGATCCGGGCACCCGCGGCGCACCAGCCCTTGCGCAGTTGCTCGGCCTGGCCGAGAGGGATGAACTCGTCCTGCTTGCCGTGGGTGAGCAGGACAGGGACGGTGGGAGCGATGCGACCGAGCTTCTGCTCGTCGATCCGGGCCTTCCACGTCGGGTTGGTGGTGAGCGGGTCGGACGTCGTCAGATCCTTGATGTGCTTGCCGGCGTACTTGGTCATGAGCGTGCCCACGCACAGCGACTTCGCCTCCGCCAGTGCCTTGCGTCCGGTCTGGTTGAGGAAGGAGTCCAGCTTGAGCTCCGGATAGGCGGCGTCCATCCCGAGCGAGGCCGCGGCCAGGAACCCGAAACCCAGCCCACCGTCCAGTGCCTTCGTGACCGCGGTCAGGTCGGCGGGGGTGCCGCCGGAGAAGACGCCCCGCACCGGCAGCTCGCGAGCGTACTCCGGCAGCAGCTGGGCGGCCCAAGCGCTGGCGCTGCCCCCCTGGGAATACCCGTACAGCGCGACCGGGGACGTGCCGGACAGCCCGTCCGCAGGCAGCCGGCGCGCGGCGCGCACCACGTCCAGCAGGGCCGAGCCTTGCGGCCGTCCGACCATGTAGGTGTGCGTGCCCGGGGTTCCCAAGCCCTCGTAGTCGGTCACGGCTACGGCCCAACCACGCAGCAGGATCCGGTCGATGGCGAGGCTCTCGTACTCGAGGCCGGCGAGGATCTGGCGGCTGGGGGCGCAGTCGTCGCCCAGCCCCTGGGTGCCGGGCGCGAAGCCGACGACCGGCAGGGTCGCGGGGTTGCGACCCCTGGGCACCATGACCAGGCCGCTGACCGCGTCCGGGCGGCCCAAGGCGTCGGTGGACCGGTAGAGCACCTGCCACGAATCCGTCGCCGCGAGGCCGGCGGCGCCCAGCACATTGGCCGCCTTCGCGCGGCGGTACCAGATCACGTCACCCGGCCGGCCGGTCGGCAGGGGCGAGGGCGGGGTGAAGAAAGCGTCCCCCGCGGGCCCCACGACCGGTGTCGACGGTGCGGGCTCGCCCAGGGGAGCCACTCCTCGTGCCGGCGCTCCCACCACGACCACCACGACCGCCGCCACCGCCGCGGCGACGCTCAGACCGAGTCCCATCCATCGACGTACCGTCCTGCCTCGGATACCAGCCGACGCCTGCATATCGGGCCCTTCCAGGAGAACGAGACGAGAGGGGTCGTGGAATGTGCGATCCCCCGAGCGGTCGAGTAATTCGAGAGTGAACGTAGCGGGTCCATCGGTACGAGGTAATCAACCGACGGCTAACGCTCGCTCATGAACCGCCCGCACATCCCGCTCCTCCCGTCAGGCCTTTCGAAAGGCTCACATTTTTTCCGCTCACGGTGATTCGTAGATCTCGACGTCGCGACCGTGCGGGTGCGGAAGGCCTACAGCCAGTAGCGGGGCAAGGGGCTCGTGCTGGGGCCGCCCAAGTCCCGCGCGGGCGTCCGCACGGTGAGCTTCCCGAAAGAGATCCTCCCGGACCTCCGACGGCACCTTGAGCTCTACGTGGACGACGGATCGACGGCGCTCCTGTTCACCGGCCCCAGCGACGGGCGTCCACCGTCGCGGCGCAATACCTTCTGAGCTGTAGCCGTCTCAGTACTCATGTGACTGGTGGGGGAGGGTCTTCGGCTCGCACAGTGCGCGGGCGTCCTTCATGAGCAGCATGAGATGCAGTGGGTGCGTGGGGGAAGGCTCGAAGCCGAAGTGGAGGTAGAAGGTGCGGGCTTGGTCGTGCAGGGCGTGGACCAGGATCGCGCGGACGCCGATGATCTCTCCGGCGGTGACGGAGCGGGTGATGGCATCCCGCAGTAGGTGACTGCCGAGGTGCTTTCCTTGTTCCTTACGGTCGACGGCGAGGCGGCCGAGCAGGATCACCGGGACAGGGCCGGGCATGCCGTAGCCGGTGCGTCGGCTGGCGTCGGAGCGCAGGATGCTGCCGCCGGCCAGGGCGTAGTAGCCCACGACGGGTCCCTGGTGGCAGGTCACGAAGCAGCGGGAGGTTCCAGCGGCCTGGTTGGCCAGGGCACGTCGGCGAAGCCAGTCGTCCAGGGACTGTTCGCCGCTGTCGAACGTGGTGGTGTCGTCGTGGTCTTGGATCGGTCGGGGGAGGGTGTAACGGGTCACTCGAAGACCGGCTCCTCGGTGAAGAGCGCTGCGAGGCGGGGTTTGGGGCTGACCGGACGGTCCAGGGTGGCCTGGAAGCTGGCCCAGGTGGCGTCGTCGAGGAGGAAGACCCGCTGATCGGCCAGGACGTCCTGGGCTCGGGTGACGGCCGCGTTGACCATGAAGGCGGTTACCGTGGTCCCTTCCGCTTCCGCGGCGGTGCGGATCAAGGCCGCCTGATCCTCGGGCAGGCGCGCGGCGATTCGAGAGTCCTTCACTACAGCCATGGCCTGAGTGTGTGCCTGATGGGCGTACGCGTCAAGCTGGGCCCCTGAAACGAGAGGTGCGTCGCCACCTCCTTGTGCCGCGGATGGAGCGCTCCTGCGCGGCAGGGGAACCCATGGACGGCGAGAGTGACGGCCGAGCGCCTGCGCAAACCTCCCTGACCTGCGCAAACAGACGACCGCTGGTGCCTGTGACGGCCCGTTACTGACCCCTGCTTGTCGCACGCGGATCGCACGTGGAGGCATACCAGCACGAACCGCCCTCTGGAGAGGGAGGTTGTCGTGGCGGTGCAGGTACTCGGTCCGGTGGGGCCGGACGAGAATGAGGCTGCGGCTCAGGCTCTGGAGTGGGTGCAGGCATACCTTGCTCGTCATCCGGATGGTGAAGAGCTGCTCGATCTGGCTGACACCGAGGGGCCGGTGGCTGTGCCTCGGGTTGCGGTTGAGCTGCTGGCCCGGGTACTGGCACATCTGGCCAGTGGGCAGAGCGTGTCGATCGTTCCGGTGGATGTGGAGTTGACCACTCAGCAGGCAGCTGATCTTCTGAACGTGTCCCGGCCGTACCTGATTGGCCTGTTGGAAGCGGGGAAGATCCAATATCGCAGGGTGGGGACGAAGAGGCGTGTGCTCGCACGATCCACATCGCGTGCACCAACCAGGCCACGGAGTCGTTCCTGGACGAGCACGTGCGCGCGTTCGAGATCCTCGGCGGCGTGCCAACGTCGATGATCCGCTACGACAGGGCATGGAGGCCTGGCGGGTGCTCCCCGAGCCCTCGGCGTCCAGATCGGGGCCCTGTGGGTCTGGGGCCGGTCGGCGCTCTTGATGGGATGCCGCCGTGGCGGTTGTAGTCGCCACCTTCACTACCCTGCGCTACGATGGCGACTGTAACCGCCACGTCGGAGGTGTGTGTGGACCTGGTCGAACGTCCGCTCTATCTGGATCGCATCGAACCTTTCATTGACGCCCCGGTCGTCAAGGTTCTCACCGGCCTGCGGCGTACAGGCAAGTCTCGTTTGCTTCAGCTCGTGGCTGGGCGACTGCGGGAGCGGGGGGTTCCTGACGAGCGGATCGTCCATCTCAACTTCGACTTACTCGAGTGGGCGTCGATCGCCTCGGCGCAGGCGTTGCACACCCATCTGATGGGCGTGCTCCCCTCCGAGGGACGTGTCTACGTCCTGCTGGACGAGATCCAGGAGGTCGCCGGGTGGGAGCGCCTGGTCAATTCGCTTCTGGCCGGGGGGCGTACCGACCTCTACATCACCGGCTCCAATTCCCGGCTGCTGTCTGGGGAGCTGGCGACTTACATCGCTGGCAGGTACGTGTCCATCGAGGTGTGGCCGCTGTCCTTCGGTGAATACCTGCGGTTTGATGCCGCCTATTCCCTGCGGCAGGACGGCCGTGCAGGCGGGGATTTCTTGCGGTTCCTGCGCTATGGCGGATTCCCCGGCGTGCATGTCGTCCCGCTTGGGGAGGCCGATGCCCGGTCGATGGTGACAGACATCTACCGCTCGACCCTGGTTCACGACGTCCTCGCCCGTCACTCCGTCCGCGACGTCGACATGTTCGAGCGGGTCGCCGCGTTCGCGATCGACAACGTCGGCAATCCGTTCTCCGCCCGGCGGGTGGCGGACTTCATGAAATCCCAGCGCCGCAGTGTGCGGCACGAGACGGTGCTCAACTACCTGGCGGCGCTGGCGGAAGCGTTCGTCATCAGCAGGGTTCCGCGCTACGACCTCCGCGGGAGGGCGCTGCTGGCCACCGACGAGAAGCACTACGTCGGCGACCACGGGGTCGTGCACGCCTTGTTCGGCTATTCCGACGGTCGGCTGCCGGGGGTGCTGGAGAACATCGTCTGGCTCGAACTGCGCCGTCG
>JAUPKQ010000039.1 GCA_030837345.1 Actinomycetota bacterium
GCCCGGCCCCGGGGGCCGGCGGCCGCCGCCACGCCGTCGGCGCCGTGCCGGTTCCCGCCGTCGATCCTCGCGCCCCGGACCGCGAACGGAGCCGGACCGGCCGGACCAGGCCGGGGCTGTCGCCGTCCGGCCGGTCACCGGTGCCGGGCGAGCTCAGCGGTTCGTCGCTCACCAGTCACCTCCCTCGACGTCGTGGGAGCCCGCCCTGGTCACGACGCCCGGAGTGCGCGTCCCGTACCGAGGTGCGAGTCAGGAACCGGTTTCTAGTAGTCCGGAGAAGCAGTTGTCAATGGTTGGATCCGTCCCGGTACGGGGTGGTCGCCGGCGCCCACTCTCCGGAATCGAACGTTTCAATCGAGGGCTGCCCAACTTCCCCGAAACCGGTTACTCTCCTCGCTGCCGGGCTCGTCGCGCGCTCAGGGTGTGCTCTGCCTACGGGCACCCCGCCGTCGCGGAGGATGGGCGGGTCCGGCCTCACCGCCTCGACGGGGTCCGTGCCCCGGCGCGAACCGGGCTGGTGAATCGTGAAGGAGTGTGAGCACGGTGACGTCCTTCGATCCTGGAGTCCGCCTGCGCGTGTCCGGTGACCGTCTGGTCGACGGCACCGGCCGTACCGTCGTCCTGCGGGGGTTCGGGCTCGGCGGCTGGATGAACCTGGAGAACTTCATCACGGGGTACCCGGGGACGGAGACGCAGATGCGTCGCGCCCTCCGGGCGGTACTCGGTGAGGACGCTTTCGGGGAATTCTTCGACCGTTTCCTCGACGTGTTCTTCGGTGAGGACGACGCGCGGTACCTGGCGTCCCTGGGGATGAACGCGTTGCGGGTTCCCTTCAACTATCGGCACTTCGAGGACGACGACCGGCCCTTCGAGCTGAAGGAGGAGGGTTTCGCCCTCCTCGACCGGGTGATCGGCCGGTGCGCGGACAACGGTCTCTACACGATCCTCGATCTGCACGCCCTTCCGGGCCGGCAGAACCAGCACTGGCACAGTGACAATCCGACGCACTGGGCCGAGTTCTGGAACCATCGGCATTTCGCCGACCGGGTCGTCCATCTCTGGGAGGCTCTCGCCGACCGTTACAAGAACAATCCCTGGGTCGCCGGATACAATCCCGTCAACGAGCCGGCCGATCCCACGGGTGAACGGATCGGGCCGTTCTACTCGCGCCTGGAGAGAGCGATCCGGGCCGTCGACCCCGATCACATCCTGTTTCTCGACGGGAACACGTACTCAACGGATTTCTCCATGTTCACCGAGCCGTTCGACAATACGGTCCACACCGCTCACGACTATGCCCTTCCGGGTATCGCGGCGGACGGCGAGTACCCCGGGACCGTCCGTGGACGTCACGTCGACAAGGGTGTCCTGGAGGAGACCTTCCTCGACCGCACCCGTTTCATGCGGGACACCGGGACGCCGATCTGGATCGGGGAGTTCGGGCCGATCTACACCGGCGATCCGGTTCGGGACGAGCGGCGCCGTCACCTTCTGCGGGATCAGCTGGACATCTATGCCGGGTATGGCGCGAGCTGGTCCTTGTGGACCTACAAGGACATCGGGATGCAGGGGCTGCTCCACGCGCGTCCGGACGGCGAGTACCTGACCCGTATCGCGCCCGTTCTCGACCGGAAACGCAGGCTCGGCGTCGACGCGTGGGGAGGCGACGACCGGCTCGTCCGGCAGGTGCTCGATCCGGTCGAGGCGTTGTTCGCCGAGGAGTTCCCGGAGTTCGACCCCTATCCGTGGGGTGCGAAGCCGTGGCTCAAGGTGATCGTGCAGAACATTCTGTTCGCCGAGCCGATGGTCGGGGAGTTCGCCCGGTGTTTCGAGGGTGTGGACGTGGCCGGGGCGGGCCGCCTGGCGTCGGACTTCTCGTTCTCCGCCTGCGTGCGGCGCGAGGAGCTCGCGGCGCTGCTGCGGGAGTACGGGGGTTCCGTGGTGACCAGCGCCCCCTGAGAAGCTTCCGGGGATCGGGGTGCTGGAGGGCCGGTGCCCCGGAGGACCGGGGCTCCGGCCCGCATCTGGGCCATGCGGAGTTTCGTGGGGACGTGACCGTCGTTCGGATGATCGGTCCGGAAGGATGATCGGTCCGGAATAGGCATCTATGGCATGCAAGGTGTCAGGAGCGCCATCGGCGTCCTGAGGTCCCCCCTGGGCCGGGACGGCACGAGGTCAGGCGACCTTGGGATCTGAGGGTTTCTGTATCCACTTGTAGATACCCCAGGGAATCTCCATGATCACCATGTAGACCTGGTAGGCGGCTGCCGGGTGGTGCAGCCAGACCTGGGTCGGTCCGGACTGGTCGAAGGTGGGCCCGGTGTCGGTGACGCCCTCGCTGAGGAAGGCCTTGAGCTCGTCCAGGGTTCCATGGAAGGGCGGGCCGATGATCATTCCGATCCCGGGATCGACGGGCACCCATGGTTGTTTCTCATCAAGTGATCTCATGCAACCAAAAGTATTTTAATGGGTGCAAATCGTCAGGAGTCAGAGGTCATGGGTTCTCCCACGAGCAGTGAGGAATCCGCCCCGATCAGGCGTTCCGCCTCGTCGAGATCTTGGTCACAACGGTCGAGCCACGCCTCGCCCCAGAAAAAGTGGCAGCTCGTCTCCGCCCGCAGCAGCCGCCATCGCGCCTCCTCCAGAAGGTGCCGCCGGGAAGAGTCCGGCGGAGTGCTCGCGAACATGGTGCGGAGGGCCGCGCTCACCCGGGCGGTGCGGGCGAGCGCCTCCTTCTGGGCGGACGACCCGGTCCACTGGACGAATCCGTGGCCGTGGTGCCATCCGGTGTTCCAGGCCCCCTCGTCGACGACGACCTCACCGTGGGCCCCGTAGCGGTCGAGGTGGTCGTCGATGAAGGTGGGCTTGAGGCCCGCTTCTCCGGCGCGGACCCGATCCATCAAGGGCTCGTGGAACAGGGACCAGAAGTTGTGGGTGGTGTTGCGGAACCATCCGCCGTTCTCGCCGTCCGTCGCGGTGGTCACCAGGGGGCGGAAGTCGCAGTGCCGGGTCCGGGCGGCGATCTCGGAGGTGAACCACCCGGGGTCCATCCCCGATTCCTGGGCGTCCGAGAGGTCCCGGTCACGGACGACGACCACGATCTCGGAGCCGTCGTGGCGGGCGATGTGGGGCCGGTACCGGAGCTCGTCCCAGCGCATGGATCCGACGGGCCGGACGTGCTCGCTGTCGACGAGGACGTACCGGTATCCGTGGCGCACGAGGTGGGGAATCATCTCCATCGAGAAGCCCATCTCCGGCGGCCAGAATCCGGCGAAGGGGTCCCGCGAGAACAGGTGACCGGCGAGCATCTTCCACCGGCCAAGATGCTCGTCCCAGTCGGCCCGCGGGATCAGCGGGAACACCGGGTGGTAGTAACCGGTCCCGAGCACCTGGATGATCGCCGTGTTCTGGAGGTGCCACAGCAGCGACCCGCAGTCGACGACGCCGTAGAACCGTTCCTGGAAGCCCGGATCGGCCAGGGACTCAAGGAGCGTGCCCGACAGGGAGAGGTGCACGCGCCCGACGTCCTCGTACGTCCACAGCGAGCGAGGGATCCGGTCCATCGCCCAGAGGACCTCCTTGGCCTGCCATTCCTGGTCGGCCGTCATCGCCTCGATATTGTCGCTCGGCTGATGGAGGTTGAGTACGAGGGCCCAGTCCGCCTCGCTCATGTCACTGGTCCTTTCGGGGTGGGCGTTCTCTCGGGGGGCGGTCTCAGAAGTCGTGCTGCGCGATGTCGGCGGCTCGCCGGGCGATCTCCCGGCCGTAGTCGGTCCACACTCCGCTGCCCCAGTAGCGGTAGCAGCTCGTCTGGGCCGTGAGAAGGTGGAACAGGGCGTTGCGGTAGCGGGCCCCGGACCTCGACGCGCCGTTCGACAGGACACGCTGGTGGAAGAGCGAGCTCGCCGTGTCCATCGGGACCAGGACGTCCTCGTACCCGTGCACCCAGGAGATGTCGCTGGTCCAGCTGCCGCCCTCCATGTGGAACCGGCCGTCCGCCACGGACGCCTCGCCGATGACCTCCGCCAGCTTCTCCGGCCCGTCGCCGGGCTCCATCCGCTCCCAGATCCGGTGCTGGTAGAGGGGCTGGACCTCGGGCAGGTCGTCGACGGTCACGCCGGTCGCCCACAGCTGCTCGAGGTACTCGGTGACGTTGGTCAGGCGGGTCGCCGTTCCCGAGCTCTCCCTCGCGACGTCGAGGTACTTGGGCGGGAACTCGTTCATCATCACGCCGCCGTTCTCGCCGTCGGCGATCTGCGTGACCAGGGGAGGCACCGAGCGGCCGGCGAGCTCGGTGCGGCGAAGGCTCTTCGCCTCGAAGAACGGTTGCATCTGTGCGACGAGTTTGGTGTCGCTGCCTTGGGTCTTGACGATGGCGATGATGCTCGCCGTCTCGCCGGTCGAGCTGGTGCACACGAGGCGGTGCGGCAGGTGGGGGCGTGTCACGGGGGATCCGTCCGGCTGCTCGACGGTGTGCTCCTGGACGAGCACCCAGTCGTACCCGTGGTCGACCAGGGTGCGGACGAACTCGTAGGCGACGTCCGGCTGGTTGGGCAGGGCCATCTCGGACGGCGAGAAGCCACGGACCCGGTCGAGAGCCTCGGTCCCGAACAGGGCGGCGAAGTGGTGCCGCCACGCCCGCACGTGGAGCCGGTAGTCCTGCACCGGTGTGGACGGCGCGACGGCGTGTCCCCACGGGCAGCCGAGCCATTCCACGCCGGAGCGGTGGACCGGGTCGACGGTGATGCCGCGGAGGGCGTCGATGACGTCGTCCGCCCCCATGCGGACCAGGCCGTGGAGGAGCGTCCCCGAGTACTCGAGCATCACCCGGGGCGAGGCCCCCTCGGCGAACAGCTGCGGGACGAACTCGCCCATCCGCCGGTAGCACCAGCGGAAGGCTCCCGCGTTGTGGTTGTCCCCGATCCCCGGGTTGGCGAACATGTGCTGGAGGTTGCTGATCAGCTCGGCGGTCCGCAGGTCGTCGCCCCCCGCCGGGATCAGCGGCTGGTGCATGTGCAGGGCGACGGCGCAGGTGCTGTCGACGCCGTCGAACGGCCGTCCGCCCGTGAAGAACACGGGGGAGTCGCTGTGCGAGGTCAGCACCGGGCCGATGGCGTCGTCCGATCCGCTGATGTTGGGAAGGCCGTCGATCTCGCGGCTGAGCGTGGTCATCAGATTTGCTCCAAGGAGACTCCGGCCTTCAGGCCGGGGAGGAATTGGATGCCTGCGGAGCAGGACAAGGGAAGCCGATCCCGGGGTCGGATCGGCGTTTCGGCAGAACCCCGTGAGCCTGCAACACTTCGGACATGCGTACGGCGTTCAAGTGTCGGGCCTACCCGACCCACGAGCAGGCGGGCAACCTCGCCCGCACGTTCGGGTGCGTGCGCAAGGTGTGGAACGAGACCCTCGCCTGGCGTCACGCCCGCTACCACAGCGACGGGCTGACCACGAATGTGCCTGAGGCGAACGCGCATCTGACGGCGATGAAACGCCTCCCGCAGTTCGCGTACTTGTCCGAGGTGTCGAGCGTTCCCCTTCAACAGGTGCTGCGGATCCAGCAGAAGGCGTTCGTGAACTTCTTCGCGAAGCGGGCCTGGTATCCGAGGTTCAAGTCTCGGACCGGTCGCCAGGCGGCGGAGTACACGCGTAGTGCGTTCCGGTGGCGGGACGGGTGCCTGTACCTGGCGAAACAGGACGGACCCCTGGATCTGGTGTGGTCGTGGCCCGGCATCGACCCGTCGACGATCGACCCGTCCACGGTGACCGTGTCCCGGGACCCGGACGGCCGCTGGTACGTCAGTCTCGCCGTGGACGTCCCCGACCCCGGCCAGGCCGCCCCGACCGGCGCCGTGGTGGGGGTCGATCTGGGGTTGAAGGACTTCGCGGTCACCTCCGGCGGGCTCCACATCGCTCACCCGAAGACCCTCGCCAGGCGGGAGCGGAACCTCGCCCGCTACCAACGGCAGATGGCCCGCACGCGGCGCGGGTCGGCGAATCGGGCCAAAGCCCGGGCGAAGGTCGCCCGCGCCCACCGGAAGGTCCGGGCGTCCCGGGCCGACTTCTTGCACCGCACCAGCACGCGTCTGGTCCGCGACCACGACGTGATCGTTGTGGAGGATCTCAACGTGAAGGGCATGGTCCGCAACCATTCCCTCGCGAAAGCCATCTCCGACTCCGGGTGGGGCACCTTCCGGCAGATGCTCGCCTACAAGACGGAGAAGGTCGGGAAACGGCTGGTCGTGATCGACCGCTGGTACCCCTCCAGCAAGACCTGCTCGACGTGCGGGCACCTGCTCGCCACACTCTCCCTCGGGACACGCCACTGGACGTGCCCCGCCTGCGGCACCCGGCACAACCGGGACGACAACGCCGCCAAGAACATCCTTGCGGCAGGTCGTGCCGCAGCCCCTCGGGGCGATGCCTGCGGAGGCGACGTCAGACACGGTGAGCAACCACCGTGCGCTCGCCGAGGAAACAGGAACTCCCGGCCGTGAGGCCGAGAACCCCCGTCCTTCAGGGCGGGGAGTAGTCAATGAGGGTTTCCTCTCCCCCTGGTTCCCTGGTGGGCCGGGGACGTCTGACGGGGATTCACTGGGGGATCACTGGTGGCGGATGCGGTCGAAGATCTGGACGTACGACCATCCGGGTCCGGCCCAGGAGTGGTCCTGCCGCATCCCGTGGAGCATCACCCGCCGGAACTCCTCCGGGTAGCCCCACCACAGGCCGATGGCGCGGGTGAGCGCGGAGTCCAGGCCCTGCTCGTCGGGCTGGTGGAAGGTGAAGCCGTTGCGGTCCTCGTAGGGCAGGCCGGAGTGCTCCCGGTCGTGCACGGTGTCGACGAGCCCGCCGATGTGCCGGACGACGGGGACCGTGCCGTACTTCAGGGCGATCAGCTGGGCGAGGCCGCAGGGCTCGAAGAGGCTGGGCACGACGACCATGTCGGCACCGGCGTAGATGAGGTGGGCGAGTTCCGGACTGAACCCCAGCTCGATATGGCAGTCGGGATTGTCGTTGAGCTCCCACCGCAACCGTTCGAACTCCTGTTGCAGAGCGGGCTCCGGGCTCGTGCCGAGGAGGACGAACTGGGCCCCGAGTTCCAGGGACCGGTGGAGGGCGTGCCGGATGAGGTGCACGCCCTTCTGGCGGTCCAGCCGTCCGACGTACGCGACGAGCGGCTTGTAGTCCTGGCGCAGCCAGAACCGGTCACGCAGGATCTTCTTGTTCCCGTACTTGAGCTCGACGGATTCCGGGGTGTACCGCTCCGGCACGAACGGGTCGATCTCCGGGTTCCACACGTCGTAGTCGATCCCGTTCAGCACGCCCGAGAACTTGCCGGCGTGGACGTCGAGCGTCGCTCCCAGGCCGTGTCCCTGCTCGGTGTGCCGGGCCTCCCAGGCGTGGTGCGGCGACACCGTCGTCACGGCGTTCGCGTAGACGATCCCGCCCTTCATCAGGTTGACGGCGCCCGGGTTGCCGGGGTCACCGAGCCGGTCGGGGTGGAGGAAGTGCTCGGGACGTCCCAGGCCGGTGGCCCGCAGCACCTCCGGGCCCGTGATCCCCTGGTGGGCGAAGTTGTGGATCGTGTAGCAGACTCGCTGGTCGTACAGCCCGGCCCGCTGGTACGTCTCGTAGAGCAGGACCGGGACCATCCCCGTCTGCCAGTCGTGGCAGTGGATGACGTCGGGCCGCCGGCCGCTCGCCAGGAGGAACTCCAGGGCGGCCTTGGAGAAGAAGGCGAACCGCATGGCGTCGTCGTCGTAGCCGTAGAGGTCCGGCCGGGCGAAGAACCCCTCCGGCGAGTGCGGGTCGATGAAGAAGCACCGTCGCTCGTTGACGAGACCGGTCCACACCGTGACCGGCACCGTGCCCTGGTACCACGGCACCTGGAGGCCGTCGAAGGCGACGGACAGGTACTCGATGCGGTCGTACCGCATGCCGTCGTACTTCGGCAGGATGATGTCGACGAAGTCACCGCGCATCGACAGCTCGCGGCTGAGACCCAGCACGACCTCGCCCAGGCCTCCCGCTTGGGCCACCGGAGCACACTCGGACGCGATCATGGCGACGAACACGACGGTTTAGCCTCTTTCGTCCTTGGCTGTCGTTCTTGACTGTCTTTCTGGGCCCCGCGCTACCTGGTGCTTCGTCGCCGGGAAAGAGCGCCCGTAGTCGGCCGAACCGCCGATTCCGGTGCGTCGGGGGCGAAGGTCCGCGCCGTCGAGCCGTCGAGCCGTCGCGCAGCCGTGCCGGGGTCCGGGCGGGTCCTGTGGAAAGATAGACACATGTCGAAGCAGTGCTCGCCGGTCCCCGCGTCCTCGTCGGCGGCCTCGAAGGGGTATCCCTCGCCGCTCGCGGAGTGCTGCCCGCCCCTGATGGCGCGACCGCTCGACGCCGACCGCGCCGCCGCGATCGCACCGTTCTTCAAGGCGCTCGGGGATCCCGTCCGGCTCCGCCTGGTCTCCATGATCGCTTCCTCGGCGGAGATCTGCGTCTGCGATCTCACGGGGGAGTTCGACGTGTCCGGTCCGACGATCTCGCACCACCTCCGGGTCCTGCGGGAGGTGGGGCTCGTCGAGTGCCAGCGCCGTGGGACCTGGGTCTACTACCGGATCCGGTCCGACGCCCTGCGGCTGCTGGGAGGGCTGTTCCGGACGCCCGTGTCCAGGGATTGACCCGTTGTGATCTGTGATGTGGCCTTGGGCCACACGGCGGTGGAGGTAAAGTTCACGGCGGTCGCGCTGGAGAGGGCGGGTGTGTGACTGGCGACGGTGTGGAGTGCGCGGTCCGGAAGACGCCGGTGATCGTTGTGCTCGGCACGAACGCCTCCGGCAAGAGTTCACTCGGCGTGGAGCTCGCCCGCCGGTTCTCCGGCGAGGTGATCTCGGCGGACTCCCGGCAGGTCTACACCGGTCTCGACCTCGGGACGGGCAAGCTGACGACGGAGGAGATGCGGGACGTTCCGCACCACCTCCTCGACGTCGCCGACCCCGCGTCCGACGTCTACAGCGTCGTCGACTTCCAGCGTGACGCCCGCCGCCACATCGACGAGATCGCCTCCCGGCGGAACCTGCCCATGATCGTGGGAGGGACCGGTCTCTACATCCGGTCGGTGGTCCGCGGGTACGTCTTCCCCGACGTCCGCCCGGACCCGGCTCTGCGACGGGAACTGGCGGGTCTGACGGTGCCGGAACTGCTGTCGCGGCTGCGGGAGATCGACCCGGTGTCGGCCGAGACGATGGCCGCGGACCAGGTCCGGCATCCGACGGGCAGACGGCTGATCCGGGCGGTCGAGCTCGCGGGCGCCGGGGTCCCGGTCCGCCGGGAGTCCCTCGAACCCCCGCCGGAGCGGTTCCTCCTCCTGGGGCTCACCTGGCCGCCGGAGGAGCTGAAGCGCCGCATCGACGTCCGGCTGCGCACCCGCCTCGAGGAGGGGATGGTCGAGGAGGTCCGGGCGTTGCGCGCCGCCGGGCTGGGTGACGAGAAGCTGCACGGTTTCGGGCTGGAGTACCGCTACGTCCTCCAGTACCTCCAGGGCGCCTACGGGTCGGAGCGGGAGTTCGAGACCGACCTCGCCCGGGCGATCTTCCGGTTCGCGAAACGGCAGATGTCCTGGTACCGCAAGGACGAGGACATCCGGTGGCTCGTCTCCGACGGCGGCGCCGGCTACATCGCGGAGGCGTCGTCGTACTGCGAGCGGTTCCTCGCGGAGGACCTCACCGGACGTCCTGCCGGCTAGCAGGGGCGGGTCCGACCCGGGTGTGGAGGATGCTCCGCGCGTGGACCGTCAGGTCCGGGTGGTCGGTGAACAGGCCGTCGACGCCCGCGCGCAGGTAGGTGAGTTGTTCGTCGACGGCCCGGCCGAAGTCCGCGGGCGCCGGGGGCGACCCGAGCCGGTGGGAGGGCGGGAGGAAGGTGTTCTCGGCGCGGAACGTGTAGGGATGGACCCGCAGTCCCGCCTCGTGGGCCCTGGCGACGAGTCCCGTCGGCGCGCCGAGCGTCCCGTCGGGACGCTGCGGGATCACCATCGCCTTGTCGGGACCGATGTTCCCGGCGTAGCCGGCGATCGAGGCGAGCCCGGCGGGAGTGATCATGTCCGCGTAGCTGGGACCGTCGCCGCGGGCCAGGGTGTCGTAGGGGGCTCCGGACTCCTCCAGCAGCTGGACGAGCGGAACCACCACCCCGAGCCGCCGCAGCTCCTTCAGGGACGACGCCTCGAAGCTCTGGAGGTGGACCGGGGCGGACGCCACGTTCAGCCCGTCGCGGCGCAGGGCCGCGGCGACCAGGGGCTCCAGCGGCAGGCCCGCCGCCCGGAAGAACGACGGATGTTTCGTCTCCGGGTAGACGCCGATCGAGCGGCCCTGTTCCCCGGCGAGCCACCGGCGCAGGTCGAGGAGCTCGGCGAAGGTCGGTACCTCGAAACGGCCGTCCCACATCGTGGCGTGCCGGCGGACCGTCGGCAGCCGTTCCGTCACCCGCAGCGTCTTGAGCTCGGCGAGGGTGAAGTCGTGGACGAACCATCCGCTGACCGCGACATCGTCGATGACGGCGGTCCTCTTCCGGGCGGCGAACTCCCGGTGGTCCGCGACGTCCGTCGTGTCCCCGATCTCCGGTTCGTGCCGGCAGACGAGGACGCCGTCCTTGGTCGGGACGAGGTCGGGCTCCAGGTAGTCGGCCCCCAGACGGGCGGCGAGCTCGTAGCCGGCCAGGGTGTGCTCCGGCCGGTAGCCGGACGCCCCCCGGTGGCCGATGACGAGGGGGCTGTCCGTTCCCCGGCGGGACGGGCTCCTCGTCGTCCCCCGGCCCCGTTCGGCGACGCCCGTCACGGGCACTTTTTTACCGCAATCGGCTCCTGTCGTAGGCCAGAAGCCGGACACGCCACCCGTCCGTCCGGAGCCGTTCCTTAGGAGTTCCTTGGGCGTTCCTCAACCGGGCTCGAAACCCCTGGTCCGGGCGCCGTCGTCACGATCTGATCAAGTGCCTGACGTCGATGGGCCCCGACGAGCTTCACGTCGCAGCCAAGGAGCTCTCTGCGCCGGACGACCTCCACCGATGACCCTTGAGGAGTTCCTGTGATGAGACACCGTGCGATGGCTCTGCTCGCGGCGACTGCGGTGACCGCGTCCGCCGGGGCCGCCCTGGTGGGCCTGTCGACCGTCGCGTCGGCGGCGTCCTGCGCCCCGGCGTGGAGCGCGAGCGCCGTCTACACGGCAGGGATGAGTGCCTCGTTCCAGGGCCGCAACTACGGGGCGAAGTGGTGGACGCAGAACGAGAGCCCGGCGGTGAACACGACGGACGTCTGGGCGGACCGGGGCGCCTGTAGCGGTTCGACGGGGCCCGGGGGCCCGGTGGGGTCCGGCACCTCGTCGTCCTCGTCGTCCTCGACGACGTCCTCGACGCGGAGCGATCCGGGGGGATCGGGTGGCTCCGGAGGGTTCGTGGTCAGTGAGGGGCAGTTCGAGCAGATGTTCCCCGGGCGGAACTCGTTCTACACGTACTCGGGGCTGGTCACGGCCCTCAAGGCCTACCCGGCGTTCGCGGGGACCGGCGGCGACACGGTGAAGAAGCAGGAGGCCGCCGCCTTCCTGGCGAACATCAACCACGAGACCGGCGGGCTCGTCCACGTCGTCGAGCAGAACACCGCCAACTACTCGCACTACTGCGACTCCGGCCAGTCGTACGGGTGCCCGGCGGGGCAGTCCGCCTACTACGGGCGGGGGCCGATCCAGCTGAGCTGGAACTTCAACTACAAGGCCGCGGGCGACGCGCTCGGCGTCGACCTCCTGCACAACCCTGGTCTGGTGCAGACGGATGCCGCCGTCGCCTGGAAGACCGGTATCTGGTACTGGATGACCTCCACCGGTCCCGGCACGATGACCCCGCACGCCGCGATGGTGGACGGCGCGGGCTTCGGGGAGACGATCCGGAGCATCAACGGAAGCCTTGAGTGCGGCGGCCGGAACCCCGCCCAGGTACAGAGCCGGGTCGCGGCCTACGAGAGGTTCGCCGGGATCCTCGGCGTCCCGGCGGGGGAGAAGCTCAGCTGCTGACGGCGGCGACGGCCGACCGCGGTGAGGGCCGTGGCGACGGCCCGGCCGTGGCGACGGCCCGTCCCGGAGGAGGAAACCGGGGCGGGCCGTCGCCGGGCGCTGTTACTTCTGGTCGTCCGGCGGGGGGCCGCTCAGCTCGAGCTTCAGCCCGCCCGGGAGCGTCGTCGGCTCCTTGCCGTCGTCCGGGGGAGTCCCGCCCTCGGGGGCTGTCCCCGGGGAGGGCCTGTCGCCGGTGTCCACATGCTTGGGGGGTACCTCGCGCCCCCGCAGGAACCGGCCGATCGGGCCCGGGATCCGCCCGTGGAGCAGTCCCTTCATGCCGCGCGGCAGCCGTTCCCGCATGCCGTCGAGCAGGGTGTAGAGCGTCGGGACGATGAGCAGGGTGAGCACGGTCGAACTGGTCATGCCTCCGATGAGGACCAGGGCGAGGGGTGCTCGCTCCTCGGAGCCCGACGAATCGGACAGGGCGATGGGCAGCATCGCGATCACCAGGGTCATCGTCGTCATGAGGATCGGTCTCAACCGCACCCGGCCGGCGTCGGCCAGCGCGTCGACGGCGGACATCCCCTTCTTGCGCTGCTGTTCGGTCCGGTCGATGAGCAGGATGCCGTTCTTGCTGACCAGACCGATGAGCAGGACCATGCCGATCATGCTGAAGATGTTGATCGTCGTGCCGCCGATCATCAGGGCGATCAGGGCCCCGAACACGGCCAGCGGCTGGGCGAGGATCACGGCGAACGGCAGGACCAGCGACTCGTACAGGGCGGCGAGGAGCATGTAGATGAGGATCGGCGCCATGCCCAGCGCGATGAGGAGAGGCTGGAACATGTCGGCGTCGCTCTCGGCCGAACCTCCCAGGGAGTAGGAGTACCCCGGAGGCATCTTCATGCCCTTCAACGACTTCGTGATGGCGTCCTGGGCGTCCGCCGTCGTCTTGCCGACGGCCCCGCTCGCCGACACGGAGATCCGCGGCTGACGGGAGGAGTCGATGATCTGCGAGGGGGACGACCCCCTGCGGACGCTCGCCACCTGCCCGAGGGTGATCGGTACGGCCCGGGACGCCGTGGCGCCGCCCTGGCCCGAGGCGTCGGCCCCCGCGCCGCCCGCGCAG
>JAUPKQ010000040.1 GCA_030837345.1 Actinomycetota bacterium
CAAGGAAGGCGTGCTCATCGCCATCCAGGAGCGCCCGCGCTTGGTCCTGGATCTGTCACGTCTCCATGAGGTCGTGCACCTGGTGCGAGATCTGAGGGAAGCGGGTAAGACCGCAGGGCTCCTGGATGAGGTCTACCGCCGGCTGAGCGACGCTCGCTGGCAGGAGGACGCCGATCTGGCTGAGAGCTTGAGGCAAGCAGATCAAGGCCAGCTGATCCCCGCACGGAGAGATCGCTAGCCTGTTCGGATGATCTGGGAGGCTTATCTCACTCCACTGGCCGACCGACAGGTCAGCGGTTTGCGCGGGGCCAGGAAGAAGGCATACGAGACCTTCCTGGAGGACCTGGAGGACCTGGAGCAACGTGGCTGCGCGGCACTGGACTATCGGCTGACCGGACCCGTCCCCATCAACAACATGTGCGTCAAGCACCTATGGGGGCAGGACCGCGCCGTGGTGACGTTCAGGGAGCCCCGGAAGGTGTGGATCCTGTTGGTTGGACCCCACGACGACCACGATTCGTCGGTCGATGTCTACCGGACGCTCTATGCACTCGCCGACCAACCGATTCCTGGAGGCAGGCGCACGAAGCCGTCCTGCTGCGGTCGTGATGATCGAGGTCCCACTCTGGATGAAGCCACCATTGATGATCTGGTTGCACGGGCAACGCTTCTGGCTCGACGACGCCGGACGTGAGCAATGGTGCCGGGATCTGCGTGAGGTGGATTGTCGCCGGGCCAGCGGGCGGCCCGGCGAGGGCTCGTGAGTGGATGGATCTCCTTGATCAGAAGTACGGCGCGTGGGTGATGAGTGACCCTCAGGCAACTTCGTAGACGGTGACCAAATCTTCCCTAACGGAAGAGTAGGCTTCCGCTGATTTTCGGGCCCGGTAGGGGCGGATTGTCGCACGCGGGGATGTTCCGAAGATCAATTTCGTTGTCGAAGACTGCGTCGAGGAATCGGGGGACAGTGGCACTCACGTCGGGCGTTTGCCTGGACCGGGCGAAGGCCGCAGCGGAACGGGGCGTCCCCGCGGACGCCGTCCGCTGGGCCTGCACGGTCACGGACGTCAGCGAGGAACTCGTCGACTGGATGGCCGCCACCTCGCTCCTGCGACGGGCCCTGCCCGCCGCGGGCGCCGGCACATTGCCCCGGCGGGCGCGGGTCGCCGTCCTCGGCAGCTACACGACCCGGCAACTGGTGCAGATCCTGCCGCTCGCCGCCGCCCGGTGCGGCATCGACGTCGAGCTCCACGAGGGCGGGTACGACCAGTTCCGCCAGGAGATCCTCGACCCCCGTGGCGAGCTGGCCCGGTTCCGGCCGGACGTCGTCGTCCTCGCCGTCCACGAGGGCGCCCTCGCGCTGCCCGAGGTCAGCAGCACCCCGGACGACGACGTCGCCCGGGAGGTGGCGCGCTGGACCTCCTTGTGGAAGGCGATCGCGGACACGACGGGCGCCCGTGTCGTCCAGCACACCTTCGCCCTGCCGACGGACGTGCCGCTGCGGCACCTGGCGTCGCGCACCCCCGGGTCACGGCACGCCATGAGCGTGCGGGTCAATGTCGGGCTCGGGGCCGCCGCCGCGGCCCGGGGCGGACAGGTCGCCCTCGTCGACTGCGACGCCCTCGCGGCGTCCGTCGGCAAGCGCACCTGGTTCGACGCCCGGTACTGGTACCGCTCCAAGCAGGCCGTCGCCCTCGCCTGCCTGCCCCTGCTCGCCCGCCACACCGCGGCCGTCATCGCCGGCAGCCTCGGGCGGGGCCGCAAGTGCCTGGTGCTCGACCTCGACAACACGGTCTGGGGCGGGATCCTCGGCGAGGACGGCATCGCCGGGATCAAGCTCGGGTCGGGGGCGGCCGGGGAGGCCTTCTCCGCCTTCCAGTCCTTCGCCCTCGACCTCAAGGCGCGCGGGATCGTCCTGGCGGTCTGCTCGAAGAACAACCCCGACGACGTCCGCGAGGTCTTCGAGAAGCACCCCGACATGCGGCTCGCCCTCGACGACATCGCCCTGCTGTCGGCCGGGTGGGACGACAAGGCCACCCAGCTGCGCCGCATCGCCGCCACCCTCGGCCTCGGCCTGGACGCCCTCGTGTTCGTCGACGACAACCCCGCCGAGCGCGAGGTGATCCGCCAGCTGGTGCCCGAGGTCGACCTCGTGGACATCCCCACGGACCCCGCCGGGTACGTGCGGGCCTTGGCGGAGTACCCCTTCTTCGAGCCGGCGGCCCTGACGAGCGAGGACGCGTCCCGCACCGACATGTACCGGGCCCGGGCCCGCACCGCCGAGCTCGCCGACGAGGCGTCGTCCCTCGACGACTTCCTCACCAGCCTCGACATGGTGGCCATCCCCGCCCCGGCCGACGAGGTGACCCTCCCGCGGATCGCCGCGCTCATCGGGAAGACCAACCAGTTCAACCTCACCGGCCGCCGCCGTGGCCCGAGCGAGGTCGAGGCCCTGGCGGCCGACCCGGCGTGGTCGGTCCTGTCGGTCCGGCTGCGTGACTGCTTCTCCGACCACGGTCTCGTCGGCGTCCTGCTCGCCCACGCGGACGGCGGCGTCCTCACCATCGACACCTGGCTGCTGAGCTGCCGGGTGATCGGGCGGACGCTGGAGGACGAGATGCTCCTGCTCGCCGCCGGGGAGGCCCGGCGGGCCGGGTGCTCGACGATCCGGGGCAGCTACGTCCCCAGCGGGAAGAACGCCCTCGTCTCCGGCCTGTACCCCCGCCTGGGCTTCACCCAGGACGAGTCCGGAGCCCTCGCTCCGGACGGCGCCGGGGAGACCACCTTCTGGACGATCGCCACCGGCGACGTCCCCTCATCGCCCGGCTTCATCAGGGTCGAGCACCCGGACGGACGCCGTGACGGAACCCGCACAGCAGCGAATGGAGAGGTACGGCAGTGACTCCTGAGGCCAGGCTCGAAAGCATCTTCCGGTCCATCCTGGAGGACGACAGTCTCGTCCTGACCGACGAGCTCACGGCAGCCGACGTGCCCGCCTGGGACTCGGTCGCCCACATCAACCTGATGTTCACGATCGAATCGCAGTTCGGCGTCGAGTTCAGCGACGAGCAGCTCAACGGGTTCAAGAACGTCGGGGAGCTCCGGCGTCACGTCACCGAGCACGCGGTCAAGTAGAGCGGGGGCGACGACGGTGGAGGTTCGCTCGCGGGTGGGGGACGTCGTCACGACGGCGCCCCTGCGCGTGATGTTGCGTGAGGACTGGGAACGGCACTACCGCTCCTGGGGCCGTCCCGGGCTCCACGCGATCGTGGTCTACCGCGTCGGCCGGTGGGCGCGGACCCAGCCACAGCCGGTCCGCCTGCTGGGGACCCTGCTGCACCGGGTGCTCAACGTCGCCCTGATCCGGAACGTCTACGGCACCGAGGTGTCCGTGGACGCCGTCATCGGGCGCCGGGTGCTCATCGGGCACCACCAGGCGGTCCAGATCCCGGCGTACTGCGTGATCGGCGACGAGACCGTGATTCGCCACAACGTGACGATCGGGTTCGGTGCCAGCGACCGCAACCCGGACGACGTCCCGCACCTCGGGCGTCACGTCAAGGTCGGCGCCGGATCGGTCCTCATGGGCCGGATCACCATCGGCGACGAGGCGAAGATCGGCCCCAACTGCGTCGTGCAGTCGAACGTCCCCGCCCGGGCGGTCGTCTTCGCCCCTCCGGCCCGGGTGATGAAGCCCCAGCCGGATCAGACCAGCTCCGCGGAGTCCTGACCGGATCCGCCTGATCGATGCGTGATCGAGAACTCAGGTGACGGAAATGGCGAGGGAATCCTCACCTCCGTCACCTGAGTTCTCGATCGCCCAGGACCACTGCCGACCGGAATCGCGCGAACGAGGCGATCAGTCCGCGTGGGCGTGGGGGATCTGGGGGACGAGGAGGTCGTCGTGGTCGCCGTGCTCGACGCGGCGCAGCGCGATCCCGAAGGCGTCCATGAGCCGCTCGGCGCTGAGGACCTCGGCGGGCGGACCGGTGGCGATCACCCGCCGGGCGAGCAGGATCGCCTGGTCGCAGCGCAGGGCGTCACCGATGTCGTGCGTGGCGTTCACCACGGTGGCGCCCCGGTCGAGTTCCTCGCGGACGACCTGCTCGTAGCGGGCGATGCTCCCGGCGTCCAGACCCGAGGTCGGCTCGTCGAGGATGATCAGGTCGGCCTCCCGGGCGAGCATCTGCGCCAGGTGGACCCGTTGCTGCTGCCCGCCGGACAGGTCACGCAGCGGCCTGGCCGCCAGGTCCGTCACGTCCAGGCGCCGCAGGGCGGTGTCGACGGCCTCACGGTCGGCGCGGGTGATCCGTCCGAGGAGACCCCGCCGCGGGTAGCGGCCCATCATGACGATGTCGGCGGCCCGCAGGGGGAGCAGTCCGCTCGTCGAACGGCTCTGCCCGAGGTAGGCGACGCGCCGGGGAAGGGCCCCCGGCCTGGCCCCGAGGATCTCGACCGACCCCCTGACGGGGGCGAGGAGACCGACGAGGGTCTTGAGAAGCGTGGACTTCCCGGAGCCGTTGGTCCCCACCAGGGCGAGTGACATGCCCCGGGACACCGTGATCTCGATACCGCTGACCACCGCGCGGTTCTGGTAGCCGACGTCCAGGCCCCTGGCCGAGACGGTGACCTCCGTGCCGGTCATGCGCGCGTCACCCCGGCCGAGCGACCGGACGACACGCCGGACGGTATGCCGGACGACACGCCGGACGACGGGTCCGGTGGCTGGTCTGGTGAGGGGCCGGGTGCCGTCCGCTCGCGGATCGACTGCTGGACGGCCTGCACCGTGAAGACGCCGAAGAAGATCGCTACGGCGGTGACGACGATGCTCGCCGACCCGGCGAAGTCGAAGTGGTAGCTGATCAGGAGACCGAGGTAGACCGACAGCGACCCGATCACGGCCGCCCACGCCATCATGCCGCCCAGACGGTGGGCGAGCAGAGCCCCGGTCCCGGCGGGGGCGAGGAGCATCCCGAACACGAGGAGTGTCCCGACGGCCTGGAACGACGTGATCACCGCCAGGGCGACCATCACCAGCAGGATGAGGTGGTAGCGGCGGGACGGCCACCCGGCGACGTCCGCCTGCTCGGGGTCGAAGGACAGCAGGAGGAACGGCCGGGCGAAGACCCGCGCCGCGGCCGCGATGACGAGCAGGGCGAGCGCCTGACCGGTGAGGTCCTCCCCGGACACCCCGAGGATGTCACCGAAGAGGATGCCGACGACGTCACCGCTGAAGGAGTCGGACCGCGAGACGATGACGATCCCGAGCGCCAGCATGCCGACGAACAGCAGGCCGATGGCGGTGTCGTTGCTCAGGCGTGAGCGGCTGGTGACGAGGTTGACCCCGGCGATCATCAGGGCCGCTCCGACCGCGGCCCCGACGATCCCGGGGGCGCCGAGCAGGAGCGCTCCGGCCACCCCGGGAAGGATGCCGTGCGCCAGGGCGTCGCCGAGGAAGGCGAGCCCGCGCAGGACGACGAAAGTTCCGGTGATCGCGCAGGCGAGCGCGACGAGCAGGCCCGCGAGCAGCGAGCGCAGGAGGAACTCGTTCTCGGTGAACGGTGTGACCCACCAGCTCATGTGAGGGCTCCGGCGACGGCGTGGGTGAGGTCGAGCATGAACGTACGGTACGTCCCGTCGGCCGGGAGGACGTGGGTGGACAGCTCGACGACTTTCGCGCCGCTGTCGCGGCCGATGGATTCGGCGGTCGCGGTGGGGGTGCCGAGTTCGGTGAAGACGGCGGGGACACCCGCTTCTTTGATCTTCTTGGTCAGTTCGGCCAGCCTTCCAGCGGAGGCCTCTGCCTGCGAGGTGATCGACGGGATCACGGCGCCGATCAGCTGGAATCCGTAGCGTTCGGCGAAGTAGCCGAGGGATTCGTGGCCGGTGACCAGTTTGCGGCGGGCGGGCGGGACGGTCTGGACGATCGTGGTGATGTCGCGGTCGAGGGCCTGGAGGTCGGCCTCGGTGGCGGTCGCCGACGCCGAGGTGACTCCGGCGGTGCGGAGTGCGGGCACGAGCGGCCCGATCCACTGTTTCATCGTCAGGGGGTCCATCCAGAGGTGGGGGTCCTTCGCCCCGGGGGCCTGGTCCGGGTCGTCGGCCTCGGCTCCTTCGCCGGCCTTGACGGTGCGGACCGTCACGTGGTCGGCGACGGCGAAGACGGCGACCCCGTCCTTGCGGGCCTTCTCCAGGTGTTTCTGGAGGGTGTTCTCCAGGCCGAGTCCGTTGTGGACGACGAGGTCGGCGCCGAGCAGTTTCTGGACGTCCTTGGCGGACGGGCTCCACTCGTGGGGGTCGGCGCCGTTGGGCATCAGGGTGGTGACCTCCGCGCCGTCCCCGGCGACCTGGCGGACGACGGCGGCCAGCACGGGGTAGGTGACCACGATCTGTGGCCGGTCGCCGGGCCCTCCGGCGGTTCCGGACGACGTTCCGCCGCACGCGGTCGCGCCGAGGGCGACGGAGAGGGTGACGAAGAGGAGGAGGGTGCGGAGCGGTCGCCGATGGCTCATATTGGAAATGATACCCAGATTTGTTTGCGACTCACGGGGTCGGACGCGGGGGGAGGGGGCCGTCCGGGTGACAGGGTTCCGGAGCCCTCACGCGGGAGAGTGCCCTGCCGACAGGGCCCGCGAAGGACCGGCGGCCCAGGAGCGTGCGTCATGATCATTCGAAGTGGTGACGTCGTGATGCGCTCCGCTCACGTGCACGAACGGCGCACGACGAGCGAGACGACCGTCCGGTCCTGGACGGGCGCGGCGCCGGCCGGGCAGGTTCCCGGCGCGACACGGCCGGGCGGGACACCGGGCAGGCCGTCGGGGACGGTCCCGGACGACGCGTCGCGGACGTCGGCGGGGGCGTCCCCGACGTCGTCGACGGCGGGACTGTCGTCGCGTTTCGCCTCCCTGATCGCGTTGGTCGAACGGCTCACCGGTGAGCGCATCCACGTGATGGACGCCTCCGAGCTGGGGTCCGGGCCCGGGGCCGGACCGTCCGGGGATCCGGGGGAGCACCGGGTGCCTGGCGTTCTGCCCGTCCCCCGGACGGGGGCGGCGCCGTCCGGAACCACCGGCCGCTCCGGTGCGGGGATGGAGATCCTCACGACCGCGACCGACGTGGAGGTCGAGGCGACCGCCGTCGGCATCGCGGCCTCGGTCACCACCACGGACGGACGCCGGATCGACGCGGCGGTCGACCTCCAGCTGTACCGGGAACGGGCGCGGTCGTCACGAACACGCCTGACGGTCGGTGCCCCCGAGGTCAAGGACCCGCTCGCTCTCAGCTTCGGCGTCCTCCCGGGGCTTCGCGACGAGCGCGTCGAACTCGACCTGGACGGAGACGGCACCACCGAGAGCCTTCCGTTCGTCGCCGAAGGACTCGCCTACCTCGCCCTCGACCGGGACGGCGACGGCACCGTCAGCAGTGGCGCGGAGCTGTTCGGACCCCGGTCCGGGAACGGTTTCTCGGAGTTGGCGGCCTTCGACTCCGATGGCAACGGGTGGATCGACGAAGCGGATCCGGTCTTCGGACAACTGCGGTTGTGGGGCGGTCCGGACGACGCGCTCGAGACCCTCGCCGAACGAGGGGTCGGCGCGATCGGGCTGGCGAACGTCGCCAGTCCCTTCACTCTCCGGTCCGGCGACACCCTCGCGACCGGCGACACCTCCGCGACCGGGAGCGACGTCCTCGGTGAGCTGCGGTCGACCGGTCTGTGGCTCGGGGAGGACGGCTCCGCCGGGACCGTGCACCAGGTGGATGTCGTCAGCTGAGGGACCGCCCGGAGGCACCTGGACCGACCGCGCCGGGAGACCCGGCTCCAGGTACCGATGCCGCCGCGGTCAGCCGAACCGGGCGGCGGCGAGGCCCGCGGGCTCGGTGCCGTCGAGGTGCAGGACGTCGGACGGGTCCTTCAGGTGCAGGACCGGCGGGGCTGCCCGGCCGGCACCGCCGGTCCGGCCGGCACCGCCGGTCCGGTTGGCCCGCAGTTCGTGGAGCCGGCGTTCGCACTGCGCCAGAACGGCACGGACACGGGGGCGGTCGGGGACCGGCGGGGTGGTCCCCGGAGGGAGCACGTCGGTGAGCAGGGTGACCATCGACTCGTACCGGGCGACGAGGTTGTCGACCGCGACGCCGGGCACCGCGCGGTCCTCCTCCAGACCGAGGGTGGAGGGGAGAGCGGCCCCGCCGTCGCGGACGTCGGCCGCGAGGGCGCACGCGGTCTGGACGTCCTCAAGCGCCCAGCGTCGCCACGGCGGCGTCCCCGGGTCCGTACCCGTGACGGTCGCGCCGAGGGTGAGGAGCAGGGCGTCGACCTGAAGGTCGAGACACAGGCGGATCAGATGCGTCTCGGCGTCCGACACCGGCGACGTCAGCACCGGTGACGGCGGGACCCGGGGTGACGCGACGGCGGCCGGGCACAGCGCCGGGCCAGGGCGGCGGGAGGACGCCGCGCCAGGAACTGGGCGTGGAGCGGGAGGGGGCAGGGAATGAGCAGGCGGCATGGGTACTCCTTCGGGACGAGGGCATCTGGTCGGGACGACGGCAGGACGAGGACGGCGCACCGTCACAGCGCCGTTGACGTGGAGTCACTACCGCGTGTGTACAGTCCAACACACCACAAATGTCACGATATGTCACGCATTAGTCCAGAAGGAAATGGCCTTCTCCCGCCGCGGGTGTATCTGGTGAGGTCCCTCGCGGTTCCTGAGGAACGACGTGTCCGCGCCGTGCGTCGTGACGGGGGCCGGAGTCCGCGGGGTGACCAGGTGACGGGGGGTCAGGGTCACCGCCGCGGCTCCGGCGGGGCGGGGGAGAGAGCGACGGGGCGGTGTGCTGCCGAGCAAGCGGGGCCAGCCTCCCCAGAAGGGACAACACCATGGACCGAGGAGCGTCCGCCGTCGCGGACGGACGCCGGGACGACGTGCTGGTCGAGGGAACGGACCTCGCCGGGGAGCGGGAGTTCACGGACGCCGTCCTGGCATTCCTCGCCACGGCGAGACGTACGCGCGGGAGGGTCCGGCCGTTGTTCCACGACGTCACCGTCCCGCAACTGGTTCTCCTGGACGCCGTCCAGCAGTGCGGCGCCGATGGCGTCGGGGCCGTCGCGGGACGCACCGGGCTGAGCCAGCCCACCGTGACGCGCGGCGCCGCGTCGTTGGAGCAATCGGGCCTGATCCGGCGCGAGAGTCCGGGGGAGGACGGACGGCGGACCGTCCTGTCGCTCACCGAGCTGGGACGAACCCAGCTGGATCACAAGCGTGCCCTGGTGGCGCTGCACTTCGCGCGGATCTGGGAGGACCTGGACCCCCGTCAGCGCGAGGTCGCGGCCCCTCTTCTTCGACGCCTCGTGGACCTGGTCGAGCACCTCGCCTGAACGTTCGTGACGGGCGTGGCCAGGACGGCGGACACCGCGGGGACGGGTTGATGTATCCAGGCAAGGGTCTCGTGCCCCTGTTCCTGCTATGCAAAGGGGCGTACCGTGCAGAGCGTGGCTCACAAGTCACATTTGGCGTCGGCTCCTCATCGTGGAGGTGGGCCGTGGAACCTGCGGTGTCCGGCCCTTCTGCCGGCTTCGTCCTCATGTCCGTGATGTGGGCGGAGGTCCGCCACCTGCTTGCCGTCCTTCTCTGGGTCCTTGTCATCACCTTCGCCACCGCGGCGGGAGCGTGGTGCTGCGGGTTCGCCGTCCGGGAGGCCTGGCTGCGGGCGGGCCCGCCCGCCCGCGAACCCCGGCCCCGCGCCCGGACGGCGGCGGACGCCGGTGCCACCTCCGGGGACGACGAGCAGGTCATCGACCTCATCGCCCGCGAGGCCGCCGACGGGATCGCCGAGATCGAGAAGTACCTCGCCGAGGCCGGAGCCGGTGGCCGCACCTCCCGCCCGGACCGGCGGGAACGGGACACCGACACCTGACCGGCGTCGCGGGACGGGTGCCGACGGCGTCAGAGGAACAACTGGCAGGCTCCCGGCTCGGCGAAGGGGTGGATCTCCGCGTCCTCGGACGGACGGCCCAGCGCGTCCAACGCGCCCCGGACCAGACCGAGATGGACCCCGCAGATGACGGTGGGGTGCCGCCGCGCCGCGTCGAGGAGAGGGCAGCGGCGCAGGGCCAGACGCCCGCCGTCGACGACCGGGTCGAAGCCGAGGCGGGCCAGCAGGGCCGTCACCTCGGCCTCGGCCTCGGCGGGCGGCGCGGAAGTGGACGGGACGTCACCCGGGGCCCGCTCGTCCATCAGCTCGGCTCCCCACACCCGGCCTGCGGCGATCGCGTCCTCGCGGGGATCGGAGCTCGTCCGGGTGAGGTGGGCCGCCAGCGCGGTGGCCAGACCGGCGTACTCGCGGACCCGGGGGTCGTGCTCGGTGAGCTGGGTCGCCTCGTAGGCCCAGGCGGGTCGTCCCCGGCCCACGACGGGGGCCCTTCTCCGGATCGCCAGGTCCCGCGTCACCAGGGCGTCGAGATGCTCGCGCACGGTGTTGACGTGGAGTCCGAGCCGTTGCGCGGTCCAGGCGGCCGTGACGGCGCCGTCCGTGGTCTGGAGGAGCTCCAGGATCCCGGCACGCTGGGTGGACAAGGGTCCGGGGCCCTTGCCGGCCCGAGCGGGCGCCGGTCCTTGCCACAGATTTACCACGATGAACAATGTAGTAAATCTTGGGATCGGGAACCACCCCGGTGAGCGGGGAATGTTCCCGAAGGGGCCTGGGCGACCGTGCCGGCGGCACCCCTGCCCCTGCCCGGGCGAGGATGATCCTGCTAGATTCCCGAGATCCCGGGGCGGCGACCGCTCCGGTTCACGCCGCAACACTCACCGTTTCAGGGGGTACGAGGTGGACCTGCCGGAGAACTACGAAGCGACCTTCGCCGCGATCGACGCCGACGGCGACGGGATGATCACCGCTGTCGAGCTGAGGGACCTGATGTCCCGGTACGGGGAGTCCCTGAGCGACGACACCGCGGCCGGGGTCATCCGGATGATGGACGGCGACGGCGACGGCCGGGTGACGCGCGCCGAGATGGCCACGTATCTCACCCAGAAGTGACGCCGGTCCGGGCGCCCGGACTGGGCGCCCGTGACAGGCTCGAACACCTCACCGGGCGTCGCCGTCGGCCGGCGGCGCCTCCGGCGCGGTCGTCCGGGACCGCGGTGACCGGGAGAGCGCGACCCGGAACCACACCCACTTGCCGACGCCGTCCAGCCTGGTTCCCCAGGACGACGCGAGGGAACGCACGAGGATCAGCCCACGGCCACCCGTGTCCACGAGGCGAGGGTGCATCAGGTGTGGCGGCAGGTTGCTTCCGTCGTGGACGGCGATGTGCAGGTGGCTGTTCAGCGAGAGCTGGATCTCGATGCGGTGCCCAGCGGTGTGAGTGACCGCGTTGGTGGCGATCTCGCTGAGCAGGAGCTCCGCGATGTCGAGGACCTCTGCCGGCACCTGGTTCACCAGTTCGCCACGCGCCCACCGACGGGCCTCGGGCACGGACGACGCGGTGGCGAGGAACGACCGCGCCCGTGACCAGGCGAGGTCGGAGCTACCGCCCGTGCCGGGATCGGCCGGAACGTCGTGTCGTGGCATCTGAGATCCCCCGTCATACGGCACGGATGCGTGCATACCGCGCAAACGAGGGTTCCGGTGGCACCTGTCCCACTCCAGGGACGCCTGTTCCACCGTCCGACCCCCGACCTGGGCCTTGAAAGGGTGACTGAACGACAGGGATGTCGCCCGACCCGTTCAGTGTTGTGTGTCGAGGGCGGCCTGGCAACAGATCTTGATTCTTGTTCGGCGAACGGGTGCCGGGGTGAGCCGTTCCGGCCCGGCGGGACGGAACGCGGACAGAACAGGGACAACCTCCTGACAGGAGGTTTGACCGAACGCCGACGGCGAATCGCCCCGGCACGGTGCGCGGAAGAATGCCGCCCCGGCGGCGAGGGGCGGTGTGCGGGTGGGTTTCGCCACGAGCTCCATTCGGCTACCTTTGTCCGGGAACGCCAACTATGCGGCTCTGCTCGGGGGAATGTCACAGGTCGCCCGATTCAGGGACGGAGCACTGGTGCACGTCGAGCAGATGATTCAGGAACTCGCGCAGTTACGCCGAGGCCACGGGGTACATGCCGAGGATCTGCCCACGCGCCTCGGGGAATCCCTGCGCCGGGCGTGCGGTATCGATCCGGACGAGAACTCGGCCGCCGCGCGGCAGAAACTCATCGACCACATCTCGGCCATGGTGGAAGCACTGCCGCCTGACCTGCGTCTCGCCGTCCAATCGGCCTACGCATTACCTCCCGCGTCCCAGGCGCGATTCCTCAAGGACCGGATGGCCTGGCTCGGGGAACGAATCGACCGGGATCCCCGGACAGCGACCCGGCGGGTCCAGGCAGGTCTCGGTCTGCTGGCCGAACGAATGACGCGAACGACGACCGATCGGCCTTTCGGCGCGGGCGATCACGCCCCTGACGGCTGGTACGTCAATCGGCTGCGGGCCGTTCTCCGGCTCACCACCGATCCCGTCCAGCTGATGGAGGAACGGGTCATCGTCGCAGCCCGTGACGCCCTGGCGGAGGTCCCGGTGTCGTGGAGCGTTCCTGGTGACCTCGACCTGCCCGGTGACACCCGCGTCGACGCCGAGCTGATCTACGGAGGTGAACTCGTCCGGTCGTCCGGCCGGTCGACACCGACGACCTGGGCCGGGTCGATCAAGCTTCCGCGCCTTCTGAACGTCGGCGAACGTCACGAGTACCACGTGCGGATCAGTACGGTCGGACGCCGGTACTTCCGTCCGTGCTACGTCATCAGTCCGTGCCGCCGGTGCGACGAGTTCGAGCTGAGGATCAAGTTCGACACCGCGGCCCCGCCCCGGCGGGTGTGGTGCCTGAGCGGCGTCCCGGACCTCGGCAACGACCGGACGGTTCCCCGGGGATCGGAGGTGCGTGTGGACAGCGCCGGAGAGATCACGCTTCAGTTCCCCAACCCGCGGCGGGGGTTGAACTACGGGGTCCGCTGGGTCCCCTGATCCCTGGCGTGACGACGGCGCCCGCCCCCCGATCGGGGGGCGGGCGCCGTCGTCAGCCCTAGAGAGCCCTGGTCAGCCCTGAGGCGCGTACGAGGACAGGACCTTGACGTAGTTGCTGCGCTCGAACAGTGCCGGGTCGCTCGTGTTGGCGGCGCTGACACTGCCCCGGAGCTGGTCGACCGACTCGTAGTCGCCGTTGGAGAGCCAGACCCGAAGATCGGACAGCACCGACGCGATGTGCGACGGCCCCTCCCGCAGGACCGCCGACGTCATGCACGCGACGTCCGCGCCGACGAGCAACGCCTTGGCGACGTCACCCGCGGTGTGCACCCCGGACGTCGCCGCGAGCGACACCTGCGGCAGCTGCGGCCGCAGGATCCCCAGCCACCGCAGGGGCAGCCGGAGTTCCCGGGAGGTGGACAGGTCGAGCTTCGGTTCGACCGCGAGCGTGGCGAGGTCGAGATCCGGGGCGTAGAAGCGGTTGAAGAGAACCAGTCCGTCGACACCCTCACGGACGAGGGACGCCGCGAAGTGGGGCAGCGACGAGAAGTACGGCGACAGCTTGACCGCGAGCGGCACGCCGACGGCGTCCCGCACCGCCTTGACGATGTCGAGGTAGGACGCCTCGACATCGGCGGCCGAGCGAGACGGATCGGCGGCCATCGCGTAGACGTTCAGCTCGATGGCGTCGGCTCCGGCCTCGGCCATCATCGTCGCGTATCGCGACCACGACCCGGGGTGGGCCGCGTTCACGCTGGCGATCACCGGGATCGACAGGTTCTTCTTCGCCTGCTCGACGAGCCGCAGGTGACGGTCGATGCCGAGATCGTAGTAGTCGGTCGCGGGGAAGAAGTCGATCGACTCCGCGTAGCTGTTCGTTCCCTGCTCCAGGCCCTCGTGCAGGGAGAGCTCCTCCGCGACGACCTCCTCCTCGAACAGCGAGGGAAGGACGACGGCTCCGACTCCGGCGTCGGCGAGCTCGACGAGGGACTCGATCTTGCCCGTGGTCGGCCCGGCGGACGCGATCACGGGAGAGACGAGGGGAAGCCCGAGGTATCGGGTGGCCATACCGGGCATCAGGCGTTCTCCTCCACGGTGTCGGTGGTGTCGGCCGCGTTCTCGTGAGGAACGGTGCGCGCGACGTCGGCAAGCTGCGAATAGTAGTGCCAGCGCTCGTCGGCGTCCGCCTGAGCGAGCTCCATCAGGTGATCGGCCCGTTCCGGCGCGGTCCGGCGGAGCATCGAGAACCGGGTCTCGGCGGACATGAAGTCCTTGACCGGCAGGGTGGGCTTCTTCGAGTCGAGCTTGAACGGCTGGGTGCCGTCGTCCGTGCTCGGGCGGTACCGGTACAGCGGCCAGTAGCCCGTCGCGACGGCGTCCTTCTGGTGGCTCATGGACGTCGACATCTCGATGCCGTGAGCGGTGCAGGTGCTGTAGGCGATGATGATCGACGGGCCGGGCCAGGCCTGGGCCTCCAGCAGGGCGCGGACGGTCTGCTGTTCGTTCGCCCCCATGGCGATCTGGGCGACGTACACGTCGCCGTACGCCTGCGCGATGGCGCCGAGGTCCTTCTTCGGGCCGCCCTTGCCGGACGCCGCGAACTTGGCGACCGCGCCACGCGGGGTGGCCTTCGACGCCTGGCCACCGGTGTTGGAGTAGACCTGCGTGTCGAGCACGAGGACGTTCACGTTGCGGCCGGAGCCGAGGACGTGGTCGAGGCCGCCGTAGCCGATGTCGTACGCCCAGCCGTCACCACCGATGATCCAGACGCTCTTCTCGACGAGGTCGTCGGCGACGCTGAGCAGGTGCCGGACGGCGGGGACGTCGTCCTTGCCACCGAGGAGCCCCTTGAGCCGCTCGACGCGCTCCCGCTGGTCGTTGATGCCGGCCTCGGTGGTCTGGTCGGACTCCAGCAGCTCGGTCGCCAGCTCGGACCCGACCAGGTCACGCAGCTCCTCGACGTACCGGCGGGCCTCGGAGTTGCGCTTCTCCCAGCCGAGGCGCAGACCGAGACCGAACTCGGCGTTGTCCTCGAAGAGGGAGTTGCACCACGCCGGACCGCGCCCGGCGGCGTTTGTCGTGTACGGCGTCGTCGGGAGGTTACCGCCGTAGATCGACGAGCACCCGGTGGCGTTCGCCACGATCATGCGGTCGCCGAACAGCTGGGTGAGCGTCTTGACGTACGGCGTCTCGCCGCACCCCGAGCAGGCACCCGAGAACTCGAAGAGCGGCTGGAGCTGCGACACGCCCTTGACCGTGTCGTGCCGGACCTTCGTGCGGTCGACCTCGGGGATGCCGAGGAAGTAGTCGTAGTTGACCCGCTCGGCGTCCCGGTGGCCCGCCACCGGCTCCATGTTGATCGACTTGTGCTTGACCTCGGTCTTGCTCTTGGCCGGGCACACGTCGACGCAGACGCCGCAGCCGGTGCAGTCGTCCGGGGCGACCTGGACGGTCAGGCGGTGGCCGGGCAGGTCACGGGAGTTGAACTTCTTGTGGAGGAAGGTCTCCGGGGCGCCGGAGACGGTGTCCTCGGGGAAGACCTTGATCCGGATCGCGCTGTGCGGGCAGACGACGGCGCACTTGCCGCAGTCGATGCAGATGCTCGGGTCCCAGACGGGGATGTCCTGGGCGATCATCCGCTTCTCCCAGCGGGTGCTGCCCGTCGGCCAGGTGCCGTCGACCGGCATCGCGCTGACCGGCAGCAGGTCGCCCTCCCCGGCGAGCATCTTCGCCGTGACGTTGCGGATGAGGTCGGGAGCCTCGGCGGGAAGCGGCGGCATGCGGTGGATGTCGCCGACGACCTCGGAGGGGACCTTCACCTCGGCCATCCCCGCGATCGCGCGCTCGATGGCGGCGAAGTTGCGCTCGACGACGGAGCGCCCGCGCTTGCCGTAGGTGTACTCGACGGAGGCCTTGATCTTCGGGATCACCTGGTCCTCCGGGATCACCCCGGACAGGTGGAAGAAGCACGGCTGCATGATCGTGTTGATGCGCGAGCCGAGACCGACCTCACGGGCGATCTGGACCGCGTCGATCACGTAGAAGCGCAGGTTCTTGTCGATGATCTGTTGCTGCACCTCGACCGGGATCTTCCCCCAGACCTCGTCGGCGCCGTACGGGGAGTTGAGCAGGAAGGCCGCCCCCGGCTTGGCGAAGTCGAGGACCTTCATCTTCTCCAGCAGGTTGAACTGGTGGACGGCGACGAAGTCCGCCTCGTCAACGAGGTAGGTGGAGCGGATCTCGCTCGGGCCGAACCGCAGGTGAGAGACGGTGACCGCACCGGACTTCTTCGAGTCGTAGACGAAGTACCCCTGCGCGTACCCGTCGGTGTCCTCACCGATGATCTTGACGGAGTTCTTGTTCGCGCCGACGGTGCCGTCGGACCCGAGGCCGAAGAAGACGGCGGAGACGATGTCGTCGGTCGCGACGCGGAAGTCGTCGTCCGCGGGGATCGACAGGTGCGTGACGTCGTCGACGATGCCGACGGTGAACCGGCGGTGGGGGGCGGGCAGGGCGAGCTCGTCGAAGACCCCCTTGGCCATCTGGGGGGTGAATTCCTTGCTCGACAGGCCGTAGCGTCCGCCGATGACGGTGGGCATCGGGCGGCCGGACTCGGCCAGAGCGGTCAGGACGTCCAGGTGCAGCGGCTCGGCCGGTGCTCCGGGCTCCTTGACGCGGTCGAGGACGGCGATCGAGCGGACAGTCTCCGGCAGGGCCGCGATCAGCTGGGCGGCCGGGAAGGGACGGTAGAGACGGACCTTGAGCAGGCCGACCTTCTCACCCTGGCGGACGAGCTCCTCGACGGTCTCCTGGACGGCGCCCACGCCGGACCCCATGATGACGATCACTCGCTCGGCGTCGGGGGCGCCCTCGTACTCGACGAGGTCGTAGACGCGGCCGGTGCGCTCGGCGAGCTCGGCGAAGACCTCCGAGACGATGCCCGGGACGGCGTCGTAGTAGAGGTTCGCGGCCTCACGGGCCTGGAAGAAGGTGTCGGGGTTCTGCGCCGTGCCCCGCAGCACCGGGCGGTCGGGGGACAGGCCACGCGCGCGGTGGGCGAGGACGTCCTCCTCGCGGATCAGGGCCCGCAGGTCGTCGTCCGCCAGAAGCTTGATCTTGTCGACCTCGTGCGAGGTGCGGAACCCGTCGAAGAAGTGCAGGAACGGGATCCGGCTGCGCAGGGTCGCCGCGTGGGACACGAGCGAGAAGTCGTGGGCCTCCTGGACGGAGGACGCACACAGCATCGCCCACCCGGTCATCCGGGCCGACATGACGTCGCTCTGGTCACCGAAGATCGACAGGGCGTGCGTCGCGAGCGCCCGCGCCGCGACGTGCAGGACCGACGGCGTCAGTTCGCCGGCGATCTTGTACATGTTCGGGAGCATCAGCAGCAGGCCCTGCGATGACGTGAACGTGACGCCGAGGGAGCCCTCCTGGATGGCTCCGTGCAGCGCTCCGGCGGCTCCGCCCTCGGACTGCAACTCGATGACCTCGGGGACGGCTCCCCAGAGGTTCTTCTTGCCCGCAGCACTCCAAGCGTCCGCGTACTCGCCCATCGGCGAGGCAGGAGTGATCGGGTAGATGGCGATGACCTCACTGACAGCATGCGCTACTCGCGCTGCCGCCTCGTTGCCATCGACGCATGCCCACGTCCGCTGCACAACACCCTCCTGGAACTGCCGACACTGGTCCGGGACCTTCGCACCGACGGTGCAGTGCACGGGAAGCACGCATCCCCGAGTGCTACCGACAGAACACACCAGCCCAGTGGGGGTCGACGTCGGCAAAGGTCCCTTGATGTCGAAAATTACTGGAGTACCGGCCGCCGCTCGCGGACGATCGTCCCGACGGGACCCCTATAGCGGAGAGTTACAGATCGCCCGTAGGGGTGCAGACCGTGGTGCCGGGTCGAGCCTGTAGGTCAGGGCGGTGTACCGCCGTCCGGACCCCGGGGTGCGGACGGCCTGAGCGAGCGCGCGGCGTGATCCGACGAGAACGATGATCCTTTTTGCCCGGGTGACCCCTGTATAGAGGAGATTGCGCTGGAGCATCATCCATGAGGATGTCGTCACGGGGATGACGACGGCTGGGTATTCGCTGCCCTGGGACCGGTGGATGGTGACGGCGTACGCGTGGGCGAGTTCGTCGAGTTCGTCGAAGTCGTACTCGACGGACTCGTCCTCGTCGGTGAGCACGGTGAGCGTCTGGTTCTCCAGGGACAAGGCGGTGACGGTGCCGACCGTCCCGTTGAAGATCCCCGCCGCGCCCTTGGAGTAGTTGTTGCGCAGCTGGGTGACCTTGTCGCCGACCCGGAACACCCGGCCGCCGTAACGGCGCTCGGGGGCGCCGTCGCGGTGGGGGGTGAGGGTCTCTTGGAGCAGGGTGTTCAGGGCGCCCGCCCCCGCCGGCCCCCGGTGCATCGGGGCGAGGACCTGGACGTCGCGCACGGGGTGCACCCCGAACCGGGCGGGGAGGCGGCGGGCGACGATGTCGACGACCAGTTTCGCCGTCTCCTCCGCCGGGTGTAGTCCGGTCTCCTCGGCGGGGTCGCACCCGAACCAGAAGAAGTCCCCGAACTCGGTCAGGCGGGGTCCCTTCCCGGCGTTGATCCGGTGGGCGTTGACGACGATCCCGGATTCCGCGGCCTGCCGGAAGATCTGGGTCAGGCGAACCCGGGGGATCACCGGGGCCGCGAGCAGATCCCGCAGGACCTCCCCGGCGCCGACGGACGGCAGCTGGTCGACGTCCCCGACCATCAGGAGGTGGGCGCCCGGCGCCACCGCCTTGACCAGCTTGTTCGCCAGGATCACGTCCATCATCGACGACTCGTCGACGACGACGAGATCGGCGTCCAAGGGGTTGTCCCGGTCGAACGCCGGTTCCCCGCCGGGCTGGAGCTGGAGCAGCCGGTGCACGGTCGAGGCCTCGTGGCCGGTCAGTTCCGCGAGCCGCTTGGCGGCGCGTCCGGTGGGGGCGACGAGGACGACGGTCGCCTGCTTGGCGCGGGCGAGCTCGACGATCGAGCGCACGGTGAAGCTCTTGCCGCAGCCGGGGCCACCGGTGAGGACGGCGACCCTCTCAGTCAGCGTCAGGCGGACGGCCTCGGCCTGCTCGGGGGCGAGGTCCTGGCCGGTGCGGCGGTGCAGCCACGCGAAGGCCTTGTCCCAGTCGACGGTCCCGAAGGAGGGCAACCGCTCGGCCGGGGCCTTCAGAAGGGCCAGGAGGCCTCTCGCGAGGGACTGCTCGGCCCGGTGGAAGGGGACGAGGAAGATGGCGGGGAGCGACCCGCCGTCCTCGCCGGGGTCGGCCAGCCCCGGCGCCTGCCCGAGGGGAACCTGCTGGCGGACGACGCCCTCCTCCGTCACGAGGTCGTCGAGGCAGGGGCCGACGAGGTCCCGGTCGACCTCCAGGATCTTCGCGGCGTCGGCGACGAGGTTCGGTTCGGGCAGGTAGCAGTGACCGTCGTCCGCGGCCTCGGACAGGGTGTACTGGAGCCCGGCCTTGATCCGCTCCGGGCTGTCGTGCGGGATGCCGACCGACCGCGCGATCGAGTCCGCCGTCTTGAACCCGATGCCCCACACGTCGGAGGCCAGGCGGTACGGCTCGGTGCGGACGACGTCGATCGACCGGTCACCGTACTTCTTGTAGATCTTCACGGCCAGGGAGGTCGAGACACCGACCCCCGACAGGAAGACCATCACCTCCTTGATCGCCTTCTGCTCCTCCCAGGCCTCGGCGATCCGACGGGTGCGTTTGGGGCCGAGGCCGTGGACCTCGACGAGCCGCTGGGGCTCGGACTCGATCACGTCGAGGATCTCCAGGCCGAAGTGGTCGACCATCCGCGTCGCCATCGCCGGGCCGATGCCCTTGATCAGACCTGAGCCGAGGTAGCGGCGGATGCCCTGGATCGTCGCCGGGAGCACCGTCGTGCAGGAGTGCACCTCGAACTGCTTGCCGTACCTCGGGTGGGAGGTCCAGTGGCCCGTGAGGCGGAGGCTCTCACCGATCTGGGCCCCGAGGAGCGGCCCGACCACGGTGATCAGATCCGGGCCGCCGCGATCGGTCGCCACTCTCGCGATGGTGTAGCCGGTCTCCTCGCTGACATAGGTGATCCGTTCGAGGACCGCCTCCAGCACGGACGGCGGACGCGGTGGCTGGTGGGCGGGGGGCCTTCCGGTCACGCCGCCCATTCTGCCGTCCGCTCCGGTCAGGGCGTGACGGTCTCCACCCTGACGAACTCCGCAATCTTGACCAGGCGCCAGACCCTGGCCCGCTTCGGCGGGACGAGGGGGAGGGCCTGTTCCGCCGTGATCAGCTGGGGATTGCCGACGGCGGACGTCCGCCCGTGGTCGACGATCGTCGCGGTGCCCGACGCCTGGAGGTTCCGCAGCCAGTCGACGTCGTTGCCGTAGGGGAGCGGGATGAGAAGGCCTCCGTCGACGCGCTGCACCACCAGGGGGGTGACGAACGCCCGGCCGGAGCGCCGTCCGACGTGGTGCAGGGCGGCTGCGTACCAGTGACGCCTGCCCGCCAGTTTCAGCATGACGGGATTCACGATGTGTTTGTTGAAGCGACGGATGGCGTCGTGAGGGGTCTGCTTGCCGGGAGTGTTGTTCGGGGACATGGAATGCCCTCCCTTCCTCCATGCCACCGTAGGCACGATCTCTCCCGTTCCGGCGCTTCGGTGGCACATGATCTGGCTAACGTCGCCGGGCGGGAACTCTGACCGGGAAGGACTGTCCGGGAGGCGTCTCTCCCTGGAGGTGTTTCACGCGTTCCCGGAGGTGAGCAGGGAAGCCCTTCGGGGGAGGCTGTCCCTCCTTGGCGGCGGGGGAGGGCTGGGCCGATACTTCCGGTGATCGTCACCGGAGACTTCCGGAAGTAGCTGATCGTCATGCATGACGTCGTTTTCGCCGGACGATGGGGACAACCATGGAGAAGACCAGAACGACCCGCTGGATCGCCGGAGCAGTAGTGGGACTGGTGCTGACGGTCGGCGCCGGGATGGTGAACGCCCCGGTCGCGAGCGCGGAATCGAACGGCGGGGTGCGGGTGATGCCCCTCGGGGACTCGATCACCGATGGGTTCAACGTTGCCGGAGGCTACCGGATCGAGCTGTGGAAGAAGCTGGTCGCCGGTGGTTACAAGATCGATTTTGTCGGGTCGTTGTCGAATGGCCCCGCCTCTCTGGGTGACCACGACCATGAGGGTCATTCCGGGTGGACGATCGACCAGGTGAACAACAATGTCGTCAACTGGTTGAAGACGACGACCCCGCGAACGATTCTTCTGCACATCGGAACGAACGACATGATGTCGAACGCTGCCACCGCCCCGACACGGTTGTCGAACCTCCTCGACCGGATCACGACCACCGCCCCCACGGCCGATGTCTTCGTGTCCACGATCATCCCGATGTCCATGGCCGACTCGGCGGTGCGCACGTTCAACGCGGCGATCCCGGGCATCGTGCAGACGAAGGCGAGTGCCGGCCGCAAGGTGCATCTCGTCGACATGTACAAGGCGCTGACCACCGCGGACCTTGCGGACGGCGTCCACGCGAACGCCACCGGCTACGCCAAGATGGCCGACGCTTGGTTCAAGGCCCTGCAGTCGGTGCCGGAGAGCCTGACCGGAGGCACCGGTCCGACACCGACCGGCCCGACACCGACCGGCCCGACACCGACCGGCCCGACACCGACGGGTCCGACACCGACGGGTCCGACCCCGACCGGCCCGACCCCGACCGGTCCGACACCGACCGGGCCGACGGATGTCGCCGGGTGTTCGGCGAAGTACGAGGTCATCAACCAGTGGCAGGGCGGTTTCCAGGCGAATGTCACCGTGACCGCCGGGAACGCGTCCATCTCGGGCTGGCGGGTCACTTGGACCTTCGGCGACGGGCAGTCCGTCACGTCGTCCTGGAATGCCACTCTTTCGTCGAGCGGATCGTCGGTGACCGCGAGGAACACGACGAACAATGGAGCGGTCGCCGCGGGGAAGAGCACCGCCTTCGGGTTCACCGGGTCCTGGAACGGGACCAACGGCATTCCCTCGGCGACCTGCACGGCCGCCTGATCCGGGGCCCCCGGAGGCACGCATCCCGCGTGCCCCCGGCACCCCCTTCCGGCCCTCCGGCACCCCCTTCCGGCCCCTCGGTCCCTCCGGCTCCCCGGTACTCCCCGGTACTCCCCGGTACTCCCCGACGCTACCTTTGGTGCCGAGTGGGTCGTTCTGTGCAACAGCGCGTGACCATTCCTGGCCGGAAGTCCTGACCGTGCGGCTCGATCTCCGCTTGGCGTCCACTCGACGTCCGCTCGGTGCGAGGAACGGCCATGGAGGAAATTCCGAGCCTGTCACGCACGTCCCAGGCCTCGCCCCTCCCTCGGGAACACCCTGACTGAACCGGAGGCTAAATACCCCACCCAGAAACCTCACTGGTCTGAGAATGTATCTTTGATCGAACCAGGTGGTCCCAGAAGTGCGTAGTGAATGTGCGAATTCCATGGCGAGTAAGTGTCGAATATCAGCACCTACTCGCCACGGAATTCGCACATTCACTACGCACTTGACCTCATCGGACCTCGGCCCTGTCCATCCGACGGAACGGGCTGGTTCTGGCGCCATCCCTCGGCGTCGAGCTTGGTCAGGTCGGCCTCGATGTCCACGGTGATGACGCCGAAGAAGCCGACGTTCTCGGAATGGGCCGGGAGATATGGGTCAGCACCTCGTCGGGTACGTCGCGGCCACCGGTCCGCAGTTGCCGCGTAGCGGCCAGGGCGTTCTGCCGGGAGGCAGCCGACCACTTGCCGGCCATCAGGGAGCCGGTGGTGGACTTGCCGCAGACCGATACGCACACCAGTGGGAGTCGGTGCGTGCACACGTTGAACCCGCCCTGCCCCAGGGCGCGTGAACCGTTCGTGCTGCCGTGGGCCTTCAGCGTCGCCATCGCGACGGTGATGACCCACGCCGATCGCCAAACGCCTCGACTCGGTACCCGGAACGGCTCAAGGACGTGCTTCCCGGTGATCAGCGCACGCTGACCCGGACGACGTCGAACGCCGGGATCTGGTTCGCCCGAACCATCATCGGGACCCTGTGGGAACCGTCACCGGCCCACACCGCGCACTGTGCCTCGCCGCGAGGAAGACCGGTGATGCGCACGGTGACGGTGTCGGCGCCACGTCCTCCGCGACCGTCCTCGGTCGCGGCGAAGAACGCGGGTGCGGGAGCAGAATCGGGAGCGTTCTGACGGTTGCCCAGCATGCGGCAGGCGGTGTGGAAATGACCACGGGTGAGTCCCTGGCCGTCGAGGAAGGAACTCTCCTTGTAGTACCCGCCCTGGGCGGCGGCGAGGAACCGGTCACGGACGAGGTTCCGCGTGCTCACCCGCAGGTCGAACGCCTGATTGGCCCTCACAAAGCGAGGAGCCGAGGTGATGAGCAACGAGGGGTTGCTCTCCGCCGCAGCCACCTCGCCGAAGGCCGTCGACACGCACCGGGGACCGTTCTGGAACCCGTCGTGAGGCTGGAGCCGGCTGTTGTCGCAGTTGTTGCCCAGGATCTCCTGGCTGGGCTGATTCCCGTCTCCGGCCTGCTGGCCGACGGGGCCTTGGGTCGAGGTGGGGTTGACGATCTGGTTCGACGGCGGTGTCGCCGTCTCGGCCGGGTTCGTGCCCTGGGCCGGAGTCGGCTCGGCGCCGAGCCCCCCCGCCTGGCCGCCGCCCTGCTGCTGGCCGCCTTGCTGCTGACCGCCGCCCTGCTGCTGGCCGGTCACCGCGTTGACCCGCACCAGGCGGGTGCCCTCGGGGCAGCCGTTCCGGCCGGGTCGGACGGCGCCCTGCTGGTTCGCGTCGCCTGCCGAGGACGACGCGGTCGCTCCGGCGGCGGGCTGGCAGACGACGTTCCGGCCGCCGCCTTGTCGTGAGGCTGCGTCGGACGTGTCAGGACGAAGGAGCAAGGCGCCGATGGCGATGCCCAGGATCCCGACGGCCGTCAGCACGATCCGGCGATCGGCGGCGAGACCGTACCGACGGCGCTCTGAGTACCTGCTCATGAAGACCTCTCGTGTCATTTTCGGACGGATGCGGGGTCGGGCCAGAAGCTCTAGCGGCGGGGAGGTCCGGGATCGTCCGACAGTTCGGCGTACGGGGACGGTCTGCGGACCTCGGGATCGTCGTAGCGGCCGGCCGGGTCGTCGCGCACCGGTCGTATGTTTCCTACCGGTCGTACGTCGCGGGGCGCCCGGGCGTCACGGGCCGGGCGTTCGGCGGCGACCGGACGGTCGTAGCGGCCTGGACGCTCGTACCGGCCAGGGGTCTCACGTCGGCCAGGGGAGTATCCGCGCACGGACACGGGAAGCGGCTGGGAATCAGTGGCGACCCGTCCGGCGAGGCGCCGACGGACGGCGGCACGCAGGAGACGGGGCAGGAAGAGCAGGAGCGCGACGGGGAGGACGATCCCGGCGTACATGGGGTTGGAGAAGAACCCGGTAATCCCGGCCGAGGTGTTCGTGGCGGCCAGGCCCACCGGTGGGGCCTGAGACGAAGCGTCGGCGTCGGCCACGTTCCCCGGATCCGCCGCCTGACCGGCGGAGGCTCCGTCCTGCGCGGGAGCGGGACTCGGCTGCGGCGGGAGCGGGAGGCCGTTGAAGTCGACCTTTCCGGTGCTCTCCAAAAGGGTCAGATGGGTGAGGACGAAGCCGTTGGCGCGCCCTGCGAGCTTGCGGACGACCTCGTTGCGGGTCCCCGCACGCACGTTGGCGATCGCCGGGAACACCTTGCCGTGGGCTGCTCGCAACCGGTCGACGAAGACCTTGTCGAATGCCTCACCCGACGCGGCGTTCATCTCGCCGAGCCACTTCTGCTGATCGGCGTTCGGCGTGTTCGGCAGCGGAAGCCCGACGTCCTTCGCGGCCTTGACGACGAGGGCGTCCAACTCCACGTGCTGAGTGGCGATCATCTTCCCGATCTGGCGAACCCGGGGGCTCACACCCTTGCGGGCCGCCATGTCTCCGGCAGGCGTCTCCCACAGCCCTGCCAGGCGGACCTTGATGAGCAGGTCCTTGTCGGCCTCGGACAGTTGGGCGTCGGGCGTCACCGCCGTCTGCGTCCCGGCGCCGAGAGCAGGGGGAGCGCCGAGAGCAGGGTGGACGCCGAGGGCATGGGCGGACGGCGGCTCCGCCGGACCCACGACGGGCAGGGCGGAGATCATGGCAGTCAGCAAGAGCGCACGAATCACGGGACGACCGCCGATCGCCCACCTGACGGCATCTCCCGCTGTGCCGTTCCTTCGGTCTCTCTGCATGCAAACAGAAGGTAGGAGCAGCTCGCAACGGAAAGCAATTGGTCAGAGCCGTCCGAGGGCCATATATCTCTGATTTATAACGTCCTTATCGGTGAGGATGGAAAAGATGCGATCATTGTGATTCCGGAAGAGAGTCGCGCGCGGGTGCCGGTGAGATCGCGAGAAGAAGCCCGGGTACCTCTGCCCGGCCGTTGACGGCGCGCCAGGCCGTAACCAGTTCCGGGGAATCCCGTACTAGTCCTGCATCCACACCATCGCGCTCAGGGCGATACCACCCTTGGAGGGTCTCGTGTCACCGAGAAAGCTGACCGCCGTCGTCATGGCGGTAGGCATCACCTTCGCGTTGGCGGGGTGCAGTGATGAGCCGGTCGGCGGGATCCCCGCCGTCAGCCAGGTCGCTGCCACGGACCCCGCGGTAGACGCCTACGTCGCGGGCGGCGACGTCGCGGGCGGCGACGCCAGCGCCGCGACCGAAGCACCGGCCTCGGCGACGTCGAGCGGCGCGAGCACGTCGAACCAGGAGGCGAGCGCGTCGAACCAGGAGGCGGGCGTCGCGACGCAGGCTCCGGGAAGCACGTCCGCCTCGGCGGGCAAGAGGGCGGCTGCGTCGTCCTCGACCACGACCTCGCCGACGATCAAGACCACGAGGGTGACGGACACCGCCTCGAAGACCTCG